>CALKWW010000106.1 GCA_938003945.1 uncultured Bacillota bacterium
GTATTGCGTCCTACTATTCCATCCACACTCAAGCCCTTTGACCTTTGGAAATTTCGTACAGCTGTTCGTGTCCTACTTCCAAATATGCCATCTGCCTTGCCACAGTTAAAGCCTAGTGCATTTAGTTTGTTTTGCAGAGCCTTAACCTGACTCCCTCTACTTCCTACTCTGAGAGTTGAGGTTATTGGTACCTTACTACCTGTAGATGAGTTTGGAGTTTTAGGTGATGTTGGCTTCTTTGGTGTAGAACTACTAGATTGCTTGCCATCAAATAGAGCTGCTATTGTATTGCGTCCTACTATTCCATCCACACTCAAGCCCTTTGACCTTTGGAAATTTCGTACAGCTGTTCGTGTCCTACTTCCAAATATGCCATCTGCCTTGCCACAGTTAAAGCCTAGTGCATTTAGTCTGTTTTGCAGAGCCTTAACCTGACTCCCTCTACTCCCTACTCTGAGAGTTGAGGTTATTGGTGTAGATGAATTAGAATTTGACTTTGGCTTACTAGGTGAAGTAGCGCCGGCGTTTGGCCTACTGCTATTTAGAGCTGCAAGTGTCTTAGGCCCTGCTATGCCATCAACACTGAGACCTTTTGCCCTCTGAAAAGCTTTAACTGCTCTCCTTGTCCTAGAGCCAAATATTCCATCTGTCTTACCACAATTGTAACCTAATTGATTTAATCTGTTTTGCAATGTTTTGACCTGACTGCCCCTACTACCTACTCTAAGTAGTGGTGCAGCATTTGCTACTGGGGCAAACCATACCAATAACATTGCAACAACCAATATCATACTAAATTTTCTCTTATTCAATTGTTCACCCCCTTTAGCAGTATATATATATTAAAGCATTTTTTTCTACAAAAAGCAACATATATTCCCAAATTAGTCCCTCTTGACTATTTTTTGGCCAATATATTGTTGAATTTGTCCTCATCTATTATCTCTATATCTAGCTCCTTAGCTCTATCTAGTTTGCTACCGGGCTTTTCTCCAGCAAGCACATAGTCTACATTTTTACTGACACTAGCTACAACTCTACCTCCTCTTTCCTCTATCACTGCCTTTATTTCATTTCGATTATAGCCCTTCAATGTCCCTGTCACTACAAATGTAAGTCCTTCTAGGTTCTGCTCAGAAGTTTCTTCTCGTATATACTCTAATACTACACCTGCCCTTTTGAATTTTTTAATCAACTCTATATTCTGTTCTTCATTGAAATACTCCCTTATACTTTGGGCTATCTTCTCACCAATTTCATCTATTTTCAGGAACTCCTCTTCATGGGCAACTATAATATTGTCTATTGTCCCAAAATGATCTGCAATGAGCTTTGCTGCCCTTGCCCCAACCAATGGAATACCTAGGGCAAATAAAAATCTATCAAGCCCTCTTGTCTTACTCTCCTCTATGGCATTCAATAGATTATTTACCGATTTATCGCCCATTCTCTCAAGTTCTATGAGTTTATCATATGTAAGATAATAGATGTCTGCGGCATCATATATAAGTTCCCTATCTAGAAGCTGAGTCAATATGGATGGCCCTAGTCCTTCTATATCCATGGCATTTCGAGACACAAAGTGAATTAAAAGTCTCTTTAACTGTGCAGGACATGCATTGCCAGTACACCGAACTGCTGCTTCTCCTTCAAGCCTTATTACATCTGCACCACACTCAGGACAATGAGATGGCATAGAAAACTTCTCTTCTTTCCCTGTACGTCTGTCCTCACGCACCCGTACAACCTCTGGAATTATATCGCCTGCCTTTTGTATAATGGCAATATCACCAATGCGAATATCCTTTTCCCTTATATAGTCCTCATTGTGAAGAGTTGCCCTCGACACAACTGAGCCTGCAACAGTTACAGGGGTAAGAACTGCAGTAGGAGTAAGTACGCCAGTTCTGCCCACTTGTACCACTATATCTTCTATCTTTGTCTCCTTTTGCTCTGCTGGAAATTTAAATGCTATTGCCCACCTAGGATTTCTAGTGGTTGCACCTAAAATATTTCTTTGGGTTAAGTCATCTACCTTTATAACTAGACCATCTATATCATAGTATAGATCATGGCGTATTTCAGACCATTGTATACATGTGTCTATGACCTTTTCTATAGAAGATTCAACTGTCACAATGGGACTAGTTTTAAAACCTTGTTCTCCTAAAAAATCAAGAGCTTCGACATGGGAATTAAAATAATCTCCCTGTATTGTCTCTACATTAAATATGAATATATCTAGAGCACGTGATGCTGTTATGGAAGGATCAAGCTGTCTAAGTGAGCCAGCTGCTGCATTTCTGGGGTTTGCAAATAGGGATTGTCCCTCAAGCTCCCTTGCCTCATTCAAGGCTAAAAATGCCTTTTTGGGCATAAAGACCTCGCCCCTTACCGTCAACGTGAGAGGCCTTTTTAGTTTTAGGGGAATAGATTTAATTGTCCTTAAATTTAGTGTTATGTCCTCGCCTACAATACCGTCTCCTCTGGTAGCACCCCTTACAAATAATCCATCCTCATACTCAAGTGATACAGATAGACCATCTATCTTATGTTCAACCACGTATTGGACTTGTTCTCCGAGAGTCTGCCTTACCCTTCTATCAAAATCCCTAAGTTCTCCTTCATTGAAAGAATTCGATAAGCTCAACATTGGAACGGTATGGCTCACTACACCAAATTCATTCATAAGCCCTCCTCCTACTCGTTGAGTGGGAGAATCAGGGGTTATAAATTGGGGATATTCTTCTTCTAGTTTTTGCAATTTGAGCATGAGTTTATCGTATTCTGTATCTGTTATAGTGGGGTTATCTAGTACATAGTAATTATAATCATGTTCTCTGATCTGATCCCTCAACTGTTCTATTTCCCTATTTATAGCCTTAGCCATAGTACATCATAACCTCCTTTATATTCTCTTTAAAGGTGCAAGGGATGCTAAAAACTTCTTTATGCCACCTTGATCGAAAGCTATTGAGAGCTCGCTATCGTCACCTCTATCAGTAACTGCAACTATAGTGCCTATACCAAATCTTTTATGCATTACTTTTTCTCCCAAAGTAAACTCTCTCTTTCCCTTAGTTCCTCTATTCGATACCTTACTGGGAATACTCCTGCTCATACTACTACCATTTAAACTTTCCACATAATTCCCGTCTATCTCATCTAAAAATCTAGAAGGCATATTGAAAAGGGTAGTACCATATACATTTCGCATCTTTGCATATGTTATAAATAGCTGCCTTTGTGCCCGAGTTATACCTACATAGCATAGGCGACGTTCTTCTTCTAGTTTTCCCTCTTCCTCTACTGAACGAGCACTTGGAAAAATACCCTCCTCCATACCTGCAATAAATACCACAGGAAATTCTAATCCTTTAGCACTGTGGAGGGTCATGAGGGTAAGGGCATTTTGCCCCTCATCTAAACCATCTATATCCGATATTAGGGATATATTTTCAAGAAACTCCACCAGTCCCGCCTCAGGGTTTGACTGCTCAAATTCGGATGCTGCCTTCAAGAACTCGTCTATATTGGCAAGCCTCTCTTTATCTTCTGGATCCTCTGGATTCAAAGCATCCCTATATCCAGTCATATCTACAAGTGATTCTATAAATTCCGTAAGAGTCATTACCTCTTTAATTGCAATTAAACGAGATACTAGCATGCCAAACTCCTGTACGCTTTTTTGGCCCCTTCCTATATCGTAGTTTTCTTCCTCCATATCAATGAGTATACCAAATAAGCTCTCACCTTTTCTTGCAGCCAGTTCCTCTAGATTGGCCAGTGTAACAGCTCCTATCCCCCTCTTAGGTACGTTTATTATACGCCTCAAACTCACATCATCTGCGGGGTTAGCTATCACCCTCAAATATGCTACTATATCCTTTATTTCTTTCCTATCGTAGAAACGATATCCACCATATACTCTATAGGGAATAGAATATTTTATAAGTGTCTCCTCTATAACCCTAGACTGGTTATTTAGTCTATAGAGAACGGCAAAATCTCCCGGATTTAACTCATATTTTAAAATCATATTCTGTATCTGACCACATATAAAATTGGCCTCTTCCCATTCGTCACTTGCCTCATATAAATATATTTTGTCGCCCTCTTCCTTCCTGGTCCAGAGTTTCTTAGCCTTTCTATATGCATTATTATCTATCACCTGGTTCGCAGCCTCTAATATGGTCTTAGTGGAACGGTAATTCTCCTCTAACTTTATTATCTTTGTATTAGGAAAATCTTTCTCAAAATCTAATATATTTCTGATATCAGCCCCCCTCCAACCATATATAGATTGATCGTCATCCCCTACAACACATAAATTCTTATGATAATCGGATAAGAGCTTCACTAACATATATTGGGCATGATTGGTGTCTTGATATTCATCCACTAATATATAGTGAAAACGCTTTTGATAATACTCAAGTATATGGGGTTTGAGATAAAATAGCTCTACTGTCTTATTTATAAGATCATCAAAATCGAATGCATTATTCTTTTTAAGCTTTTCTTGATATAGGGTATATACCCTAGCCATCTGCTCATCTCTGTATTGACCTGCCACTTCTTTTCTATAGTCTTCAGGCGTTTTAAGTTCATCCTTTAAGCGACTTATATGATTCTTTACATCTCTTGGTCTAAAATATTTTTCATTTAAGTCAATTTCTTTTATACACTCTTTTATAAGACTTTCCTGATCCGTACTATCGTATATTACAAAATTACTTGTATAGCCAAGCTCCTCAGCATTTCGCCTTAGAATCTTCACGCAAGCTGCATGGAAAGTATTTATCCACATATGATCAGCTGTATTACCTACTAATTCTGATACCCGCTCCTTCATCTCATTGGCAGCCTTATTCGTAAAAGTTATAGCCAATATATTGACAGGAGATACACCCTTTGTTCCAAAGATATCATCTGGAAGTTCAAGGTCAATATCCTGAGTTTTCTTGTACAAATTGGCTATCTTCTCTAATGCCTCCAACTTTTCATCTGTTAAATTATCTGGTGTGTAGGAAGAATTGTATATATCTCCAAATTTTATGAGATAGGCAATTCGATTGACCATGACTGTTGTCTTACCTGAGCCGGCGCCGGCGAGTATGAGCAATGGTCCACCACCATATAACACCGCTTCCCTCTGTTGTGCGTTTAAATGCCCATACTGTTTCTCCAATATATAATCTCTCAATTCCTTAAAGCGCTCATCTATTCGCATATCTATATATCCTGCTCCTCCTTTGAACATAGCCTGTCCAATATAATTTTATAGCCATCGGCTCCATAGTTTAAAGATCTATTTACCCTACTGATAGTTGCAGTACTTGCACTGGTCTTTTCCGCTATCTCGTTATATGTCTTCTCTGCCTTTAGCATACGAGCAACCTCTAGGCGCTGTGCAAGAGCTTTTATCTCATTAACCGTGCAGATATCCTCAAAGAATCTATAACATTCCCCTAAATTATGTAGACACAGTATAGCTTCAAAGAGTTGGTCGGTGAGCTCATCATGAAATTTTGACCTATAGATTTCACCATTTTCATTCCGCTTCACAGTTCTCACCTCTTTAAATCATAGTTATGTAACCTTTTCAAATTCATCGCATATTATAGATCAGATGGAACTGACATTCAACCTGATTATCTAATAGCTTAAAACTTTAATTCTCCTAAATTGAAGGAGAAAATACTAACCATCCTCGCCTAACTAGTGGAAAGGAGTGTTTGCATGAATACAAATTCCCAGACTGGTTTCTATTACATTGTACTTCCAGGCGACTCCCTTTATAAGATCTCACAAAAATTTGGCGTTCCCCTCAAAGAACTCATAAGGGCAAATAATATAACAGCACCTTATACAATATACCCTGGTCAACAAATATTTGTACCTGGAGTCACCCCTCCGAAACCTCCACCTGGTGGAAGGGTATATATAGTAAAAAAGGGAGATACCCTGTTTAACATAGCTAAAATGTTCAATGTGTCAGTAGAAAGCATAGTAAAACTCAATAATCTAACCGATCCTGACCTCATCTATCCGGGTCAAAGACTCTTAATACCCGCTCCCTCAAATTCAAAGTAAAACCCTTAACTACAAACTCTACTAAGAAATCCATCTAGCTCTAGATGGATTTCTTAATTATATGTATATATTAACACATCACCTTATTAAAATAAACATCATCCTTCACTACTTTTGAAATTTGCAGTATGCATATACAGACTATAAAGCGATATCTGGTTTTTTATACAATTGAATATATTTTTGCAATATCTAAAAGCTTCTTATGCCTCTATATCTTTCATACATCATTATTGCATACTAATTCCATCTTTGTTATAGAGACTTCATATGCTGTCCTCTCCACTACCTCATGCTCACTTAATCGCTTTTGATATATCCTACTTTGTATTCGGCCCCATAACATCAACTCATCGCCCACATTCAGTGTCTCACAAAATCTTGCATTTCTACCCCATGCAATAGCCGGAATATAGTCGGATTTATTATACATACGATTCACTGCCAAGAGTATATCAGATATCTCCCTTTTAAATGGAGTTACTCTGTATATGGGTGTCTTACACAAAAACCCATTTAAAAATATGGTATTTGGATTCTTGATAGGTTCTACCTTTGCATATACCTCTCTGGCAAACACCGTGAGTATCAATTTAGTTTTACCATTTACTTGCTTATTATAAGACCTCAATTGCCCTTCAACTACTATTTCAGTCCCGACACTGATATCAATATGTCCCATGAGCCTATCTGAAATTGTAACTGGCAACATATCTATATATCCACTTAACCTTGGCACTCCCATATAGAATTTATAAAATATCTCGCCATAGAGTTGATGATCTAGTTCTATAGGAGTATTTACAGTTCCGGCTATAAGTACTCTATTGTTCTCCATGATCGTGTCCGCCATCGATGTCATCCCCCTTCTCACTATTCGTTGGTTATAAAATCAACTCTAAAATTATACATATTCACAACTGGGACAATTTATTCTATTTCATTTGACATCTTTATCTGCCTACCGGTATGGTCTATTTGATAGTTAGACTTATATATAAGCTCTGATATGGGTACAAACTCATATCCTTCATCAATAAGCCTATCAAGTATTGTGGGTAGAGCAGTTGGCGTATATTTTGCATCATTATGGAATAAAACTATGGAGCCTTCTCTTACCTTGTCTAGAACCTGATTGACTATATGTTCGGCACCATAGTCCTTCCAATCAAGGGAGTCTACATCCCACTGTACCGGATAATACCCAAGCTCCCTACATGTCAATATGAGAGTATCATCATAATCACCAAATGGCGGACGAAAAAGTTTAACTGCCCTATCCCCTGCTAGCTCTTCTATTTGATGCTGAGTAGTCTCTATCTCTTTTTTTATCTGCGCAGGAGATAGTTTGGACATATGTGGATGGGTAGTGGAATGATTTCCCACCTCATGACCTTCTCTAGCGATATCTTCTACTTTATCAGAATACTTATCCACCCATATGCCTACTAAAAAAAAGGTGGCCTTTATATCCCGTTCCCTGAGTATAGCTAATAGCTCGTCTGTCCGTTCTGAACCCCATGCAGCATCGAAGGAAATTGCTATCTTCTTTTCATCAGTCTCCACAGAATATATGGGCAATTCCTTTTTGTCTGTCAAAAAGACCATTATACCTGGATATTCTACACTCTGAACATATATTATAGATATAAGTGCTATTAAAAAAACTGCTGTAACCCTGAGTACCTTATCCCTTGAAAAGTATACAATTTTCATTTACAACACCCCACTATTAATGTATTTTATCTCAGTGGGTGTTATTACTAATTATTTAATATAATCTATACTAAATCATTCCTCTTCTTCTCTAGATATATCATCTAAGTATACATTTTCTACCATTATATTATCTGGGACACAATACTTTCCACCTTTAGTTATATCACTCGAATCAACTCTATACTCCCCTCCATCTGTAGTCTGTATGACAATATCCAAGTCATATGTCAGGTAAAAAGAATCTATTATCCTGCTTCCTCTAGAGCCATTCTTTGTAAAGTGGAATGTCTTAAAGCCTATACCTCCCCTACCTTGACGTATATAGTCGTTAACTGGTACTCTTCGAATATAGCCACCATCACTTACAAGAAGTATATGACCATCATCATTTATCTCATGTCCCTCAACTACATTGTCCGCTTCCTTTAAGTTAACAGCCTTAACTCCTATGGTAGCCCTTCCTGTAGGATTCACATCTCCACCAGCAAATCTTATCCCCATGCCATTTTGAGTTATAAGTATTATATCCCTATCGCCATATACAAGTTCTGCCTTGACTACAGTATCACCTTTTCTCAATTTACATGCCTGTATCTTACTATTTTTACTATTGAACTCTGATAGCTCAGTCTTTTTTGTTATACCCTTCTCAGTATAAAACTGTATAAATTTATCTTCGTTAAAATCTTTTATTGCCATTGCACCTACTATTTTCTCGCCTAACTGGAAATTATCAATGACAGATGTTATATGTTCTCCCCTATCGCGCCATTTTCCTTCAGGTATGTCATGGCAATTTATACCGTAACAGTTTCCCTGATCTGTCAGAATTAATAATCTGCAATCTGTAGAAGTATCAAATACATATTCTATATAGTCCTTATCCAAGAGATCCACCGCATCCACATCTAAATTAGATCGATTGTATGATTTTTTAGGTATACTCTTTATGTATTGATGATTTGTAAGAGTCACCACGACATCTTCGACCACTATAAGGTCCTCTTCGCTTATCTCTGCTTTACTGCTATCCTCTATTATGTCAGTCCTCCTACTATCGGCATATTGCTCCTTGATTGCCATGAGCTCCTTCTCTATCACTGATAGAAGTTCTGATTTAGAATTCAAAATCTTCATAAGCCTCTTTATAGTCTTTTGAAGTTCTCTATACTCCTTTTTTAATTGGCTAGCCTCTAGATTGGTCAGTCTTTGGAGCCTCATATCAAGCACTGCCTGTGCCTGAATTTCAGTAAAGTCTAACTCCTCCACAAGCCTCATCCTAGCCTCTTTAGGATTCTTGGATATTCGGATAAGCCTTATTATCTCATCTATATTATCTATAGCTACCATAAGTCCCTCTACGATATGGGCCCTTTGCTTAGCTTTGTCGAGATCGTGCTTAGTTCTTCTTGTGAGCACGTTTTTCTGATGTTCTATATAGTGATCCAGTATCTCCATAATTCCCATCTGTTTAGGTTTACCATCGGCTATTGCTACCATGTTCACACCAAATGTCTGCTGCAGGTCACTATATTTGTATAGATAATTTAATATTTTTTCTGCCTCAGCATCCTTTTTTAACTCTATAACTGCCCTTATACCATTTCTATCTGATTCATCCCTTATGTCGGCAATACCATTTAATACGCCCTTCTTCTCTTCACGAAGCCTTAGTATTTTCTCCAGCATATTGGCCTTATTTACTTGATAGGGGAGCTCTGTAATTACAATGGCCGTTTTGCCCCCTTTTAATTTCTCCATATCTACCTTTGCCCTCATTATTATGCGCCCTTTACCAGTCTGGTAAGCACGCCTTATCTCATCTTTACCAATTATAAGGCCTCCTGTAGGAAAATCAGGGCCAGGGATTATCTCCAAGAGTTCATCAAGACTCATATGGGGGTTGGACATCCTTGCAATTACAGCATCTATTACCTCACCTAAATTATGGGGAGGAATATTTGTAGCTAAACCTACTGCAATACCAGAACTACCATTTACCAGTAGATTGGGGTACCTTGCCGGTAACACCTGTGGCTCTTTTAAAGTGTCATCAAAATTGAGATCATACTCTATTGTATCTTTATCTATATCTCTCAAAAGTTCCATAGAAATAGGAGCTAGCTTGGCCTCTGTATATCGCATGGCTGCTGCAGAATCTCCATCGATTGAACCGAAGTTCCCATGTCCATCCACTAGCATTGAACGCATATTAAAATCCTGAGCCATTCGCACCATGGCATCATATATTGAAGTATCCCCATGAGGGTGATACTTACCCATGGTATCCCCCACAATTCTAGCCGACTTCCTATAGGGTTTGTCAGGGGTTGTCCCAAGTTCATACATTGTATATAGGATCCTCCGCTGCACAGGCTTTAAACCATCCTCAACCCTAGGAAGCGCCCTCTCCATTATTACAAATTCTGCATAGGGCATTATGGAGTTATGCATGACCTCCTCCAATGGACTTTGTATTATATTATCTTCATTTTGTATAAAGCTATCTTGTCCTTTTTTGCGTTTTGCCATAGATTATACCCCCATCTCCTGAAATGTATCTCTCTTATTGAAATTAGCATGGGCACTAATATATTGTCGCCTTGGCTCTACCTTGTCCCCCATAAGTGTAGTTATGATCTTATCAGCACTTGCTGCATCGTCTATGGTTACCTCCACTATGTTCCTATGCCGGGGATCCATTGTCGTCTCCCACAGCTGTTCAGGATTCATCTCACCTAAACCTTTGTACCGCTGTATAATATAGCCTTTGCCCATACTATCTACTATCTGCCGTAGTTCTTCGTCGCTATATGCATAGTGAAGCTGTTTTCCTTTCTCTATCTTATACAGAGGAGACATTCCTATGTATATATGCCCATTTGTTATGAGTTCCTTCATGTATCTAAAGAAAAACGTGAGAAGTATTGCCCTTATATGGGCGCCGTCCTGGTCAGCATCAGAGAGTATTATCACCTTATTATAGTTTAATTTAGATATATCAAAATCCTCTCCTATCCCAGTACCAAGCGCAGTTATTATGGTACGTATCTCATCATTTGCAAGTACCTGATCTATACGTTTCTTCTCTGCATTCAAAGGTTTGCCCTTCAAGGGAAGTATCGCCTGAAAACGCCTGTCCCTTCCCTGCTTAGCAGAGCCTCCAGCAGAATCACCCTCCACTATAAAGAGCTCATTTTTCTTTGCATCACGGCCAGTACAGCTAGACAGCTTCCCAACTAGAGAGGCTCCCTCTAAGCTATTCTTCTTTCGAGTGACTGCTTTTGCCCGCTTGGCTGCCTCTCGTACCTTAGCTGCCTTTATGGACTTTTCAATTATTGTCTTTATATCGTCATCATATCTATTGGTTTCAATTGCGTAAGATAACTCGTCCATAACTATTGTCTCCAATGCAGATCTTGCCTCAACATTTCCAAGTCTAGTCTTAGTCTGACCTTCAAACTGTATATCCTGCATATTTATGGATATTATAGCTGTGATGCCCTCACGTATATCCTCACCCGTTAGATTGCTATCCCTCTCCTTGAGAAAATTGAACCTTCTTGCATATTCATTTATTACCCTTGTAAGCCCACTCTTAAACCCCGTCTCATGGGCACCACCTTCAGTAGTGGGAATACTATTCACATAAGAAAATATGCTCTCCGTATATGAATCTGTATATTGTATTGCTATCTTTGCATATATCCCTTCATGTTCTTCCTCTATGTATAAGACATTCTTATGAATGGGGTTTTTGTCCTCATTTAAAAACTCTACAAAATCCACTACACCCCCATCATAACAATAGGTTCTTTCATTATCTTCCTCTTTTCTCTCATCTACTAAGTGGATTTTAAGCCCACTATTTAAAAAAGCCAGTTCCCTAAGTCGCTTTGAAATCGTGTCCATATTAAAGTCTACATCGTCAAATATCCTATCATCGGGTAAGAACTTTACTAAAGTTCCAGTCTCCCTAGTAGTCCCCACAACTTCAAGTTTGGTAACTGGCACGCCTGCCATTATCTTTCCATGCCTTTCATCGTATCTACTCTCATACCTTTGCCTATATATCCGGCCATCCCTTTTAATCTCTATCTCCAGCCATCGCGACAGAGCATTCACTACCGCCGCACCCACTCCATGCAAGCCACCAGAATAACTATAATTATCACTATTAAACTTTCCGCCAGCATGAAGTTGGGTAAATACCACCTGTACCCCTGGCACCTTCATAGTATCATGAATATCGACAGGAATTCCCCTCCCATCGTCCTTTACCATTATGCTACCATCTTTCAATATCACAACTTCTATCTCAGAGGCAAATCCGTTGGAAGCCTCATCTATCGCATTGTCTACAATTTCCCATAATAGATGATGTAGACCCCTAGGGCCGGTAGAGCCAATATACATACCTGGACGCATACGTACAGCTTCTAATCCTTCCAATACATGAATATCCTTTGCTTCATAAGCCCTGTCCATAATAAGTCCCCCTAACTATAGAACGTATGTTCTTAATATTCTTTCTTTTCTATTATATGATTATACTCTACTTTCGTCAACTTATCATACCCAAGCCAATCCATAGTTTTAATATTTTAACCTCCCTTTGCAATAGTTGTTCAACCTTCCATAAGTAGTGATAATTCACAGGTACCTTACCCTATCGAGCATTAAAATACTCTTCCCTGATAGGAATCTACCAAAGAAGAGTACTTGTTGCGCGCGTATCATATGGATAACCATTGTCAATATTAGAAATGGGCATCCTTATAATTACAAACTTATAGGCTCATATTTTTACCATTGTACTTGAATAGTTATAAGCTAATTTTGACTATATTAGTTTCTCACCACAGTTCGGACAGAAATTAGCTTCCCCCGTCTTCTCACCACAATTTGGACAGAAGTTAGGCTTTTTCTTTGGAGCACCTGGCTTTTCTTGCGCCTTCTCATCCGTATTTTTCATCATTTCATTGGCCATTTTCATACCCATCATCATACCTGCCATATCAGAGGCAGCGCCTCCACCTTTCACCTTACCACTAGATATACCATCTGTCATGGATACCTGCTGATATCTCCCAAGGTCACCAACCATACTATGTGATGCATTCTTATTGATCATCTCTTGTATCTCTTCTGGATAGTTAAAACTCATTATATTAAAACCTGTGATTGTAAGACCAGTGTCTAGAACTTCCATGTCAAGGTCTTCTCGAATTCCCTTCGCAATATCAAAGGCATTTGCCTGCAGATTAAACATATCCTTTCCCTCTTTAGTAATCCACTTCATCAGGAGCTGATCGAGGATAGCCGTTATCCTCAACTTTACATCTCCTACAAGATAACTATCCTTTACACCTGCCACTTTATCTATCAATGCAACATAGTCATCCACTTTAAAATTGAATGTACCATTAGCTCGGATGGGCATACCACCGGGAAGTTGGGGCGTTGGAATGTTTATGGCATTTTTAGTACCCCATTTTACAGTAAATTCCTTTGTGTTTACGAATAATACCTCAACCCTCATTCCAGTGTTGAAACCAAACTTAAAACCCTTCAAGGTGGATAAAAAAGGTATTATCTGAGATTCAATGTCATAATCCCCTTCATCCTGAAATATCCCCTCTATCTTTCCATTGTTTAGAAAAATTGCATCTTGCCCAGGGCGAATTATGAGCCTACTTCCCCTTTTTATCTCTCTATTACTCCATTTCCAAAATATCATATCATCTCTAAATTCTTCCCATTCCACCACATTTGCAAATTGACTTTTGAAAAATCCCATATATTATCATTCCTTTCAGTCTGCACTACTGCAGACAATATAACTAAAAACTTCCCCTACTACCACTATGGGAGTGGCCTCCTCCAGTAATCCCGCCACCTCCACCCATAAAACCACCTGTACCATTACCGTCAGTAGATGGCTTTTTGTGCCTAGTAGTAGATGTTCTTATATAGTCATCCCTTCTAGCGATAATCCTCGATCTACGTCCATCTTTATAGGTAGATCCACCAACCGTCATTCTGCCACCTGAACTATATGCCATAAATCCAACAATAATCCCTGCAGTCATAAGCGACACTATTATTTGAAACCATAGATTAAATAGTATATTATCTGGATTCACCCCAGGCCTAACACCCATATATTTATACGAGGTCTTTATAAAAGTACGAAAGGCATTATAGTAATCTCCACCTGATAGGTCTGGTGTGATCTTATTGCGTATCCTATCCAGCCTAGCATCATCTAGATATGTCTCTGCCTTATAAAAGCCTGCCAGATAGACCTCTCTATTGTGCATATCAACTGTCAAAATACCACAATTACCATGATCTTTATCATATCCCAATCCATTTTCATCATAAAAGTCTTCCATATATCCAACTACATCACTATCTCTCGTGTCATCTGTGGTCAATATAATAAAGTCCGTCTCCCTTTTAGCACTATATTTAGCAGACAGCTCTTCAAGTTCTTCTATCTCTTGTGGAGTTAAGAGCTTAGCAAAATCATATATCCTCTGTTTGTCATTGGAAGCAGCCCTCGAAACATTGACAAAAGAAAATATAACAAAAAAGCATATAAAGAAGAATAAAAGCCTATTTATATACAGCCTTTTCTCCATCAAAAAACACCTCCCATGACAAATGAGAGTAATCTAAGGACTGTGAAAGTAATACCGGCAATTCCACCAAACCACATGACAACTTTGGAAATACTAATAGGTGGTTTCCCAACTACCTTCCCTGTCTGCCCATTCATGGCAAAGGTATGTTCAGCTTTGTCATAATCATAGTAGAGCATCCAGACGGGAAGAAGTACATAATAGGCTCGCCTTTGCCTTGTATTAATTTCCCTCCACCTATAGTTAACTGAAGAATAGGTGGCAACAGTAGTTTTTATATAGTTCTCTATATAACCCTCTATCTTCGATTTTGCTCGATTAAGAAGCTCAGAATCTGTGTAACTATATTTCTCTGCAATATATCCTGCAAGATACGGAGTTTTAAAGTCCTTTAGGTCACTATAGTTATATGGCTCCAACTTATCCATGAGTTCATCATCCATCTTCTCAGAGGCATCTACAGGCACCTTAACGTAGTCAAGGTTTATATCCCTATATACATCGTAATATCTGGTCTCTGTATAGATATAGTCTCCCCTCGTGTAGGTTCTCACCTTAGTACATTTAGCATTTACCTTTATCTTACTGTTTAGATCATATAGCCAAAATGGGACATACATGCCTGTTATCGCTTTTACCCTATCAGAAGTCATAAATCCCTTAGGAGTGAGGCGTCCATTTTTGCACCATCTCTTAAATGCCTTCATTGCCTCATCCTTACTTACGGTAAATGGTATGACCTTCGCCGGCGCTAGGACCCCGGAGAGTCTGTCTGCAAGAACCACTCCGGCACCACAAAAACTACAAGTAGTGGCCACTGTATCTGCCTCTGTTATAAGCACTGCCCCACAGTTTTTACAGTGATATTCCCTTGCCTCATCATCTGAAAAAGTGGTTGTGATAAATTCCTCTGAAAAGTCTTCTATCCTGTCTTTTCTACCACAGCTACTGCACGAGAGCATACCTGATTGGGAGTCAAAAGCCATATCATCGCCACAATTTGGACATTTATAATGTATTACCACCCTTTACTCACCTCTTAAATATGCATGAGATGACATACTAAATACTATTAAAGCTGTAGCACAGGCTACAGCTTTAATAGTAATCTCTATTCCTTGTCTTTTAACTGTTCCTTAAGTGCAGCCAACTCATCATCTATATCCGTCGTATTATCATCATATTTAGCAGCCAATGATTCTATGTCATCTTTAGGGGCCCTATTTAGCTCCGCCATAGCATTGGCCTCATCTAAAGCTCTCTCTACCTTCTGTTCCATCCTATCAAAGGCCGATATTGACCTGTTAGCATCATCTACAGATGAGCCAATCTTGTTAATGCGCTCTTGAGTCTTTGCCACAGCTGCCTTACCCTTGAGCATAGCTCGGCGAGCCTCTAGCTCAGCAATATCAGATACCAATTTGTCGTGCATCTGCCTCATTTGAGACGCATTTGAGGTTGCCAGTTCATATGCTGCCTTAAGCTGAGATTCTTTCTTAACTAAATTTGCCTTTCTCTCTAAAAACTTTCTGGCATCGTCTTCATTACCAGCCTCCAATGCCTTTATTGCATAATTTTGCATCTTATCAATATCTGATCTGCATTCATCAAAAGCCCTCTTTGACCTTTGTTCCTCTGCCATAATAGATACCGTTTCTGCCTTTACCTTACCTAGATCACTATTTAAGTTTCTAAGTAGTTGGTCAATCATCTTTTCTGGATCTTCTGCCCTGTCTAAAAGTGCATTTATATTACTTGACATAATATCCTTAAATCTAGTCAAAATACCCATAATGCCACCCCTTTATATTATTTTAATAGTGCCTTAATACTATATAAGCTGAACTTGTATATCTATGACAATTCACCATATATTATAGTAATAAATTAACATAGATAGTAATGCAAGTCAATATATTATATTTTTCCACGCCATCTTAGACCCTTTGGATAGTGATTTTTAAGTATATCATTACTGAGCTTTCCCCAACCAATTGAATATCCATCCACCTCTACTAAATACCAACCCTTTTGATCTTGTACGCTAATGGTCTCTCCCTGCAAATATGCAATAATCTCACGTGAGTCACTGTCAAAACTAATATTATATCTGACATCTTCACTACTCAAAGATAGGGCCAGGGCATGGGAGGGTTTGAACCTACCTCGCTTTATTGTTCCTAGATGCCATCCAAGGCGAAGTACCTTTAACTTATCTAGAG
The DNA here is from genome assembly GCA_938003945.1 of uncultured Bacillota bacterium. GTDB lineage: Bacteria > Bacillota > Clostridia > Caldicoprobacterales > Xylanivirgaceae > UBA3920. The sequence continues at coordinate 16,685 of CALKWW010000106.1, forward strand.
ATAGCATCTGGCCAGGTATTATATATAATTGATTCCCAAACATCATATATTTACCCCTAGGTGTTTGTGATAAACATTCCTCTGTAAATCGCAAGTAATCCTTTAAAAGCTTTGAATCAGTTATACCCTCTGCATATTTGAGTTTAATTGCTCCTTCTCCCTCCACCTTTCTCAACATGGCTATATAGTGTCCTTCTCCCCTAACCTTATGGGGCCAAATTCGAATTGTCTTTTCTATAGTTTCCATGTGCTCTACAGCCCAGTTTGGACAGCCCTTGCTAAAACCTTCATATACCTCAATATCTTCCAATTCGAAATTTGGATTTAACTTTAAAAATTGACTCACCACTCCCTCATTTTCCTCTGGCGAAAATGTACATGTGGAATATATAAGCCTACCACCTGGTTTTAACATATCTTTGGCATAATCCAATATATCTAATTGTCGCTCCCTGCATCTATCTACATTCTCTGTTTTCCATTCCAGACAAGCTTGGGGATTTTTGCGAAACATACCCTCGCCAGAACATGGAGCATCCACTAAAACTTTGTCAAAATAGTTCGGAAATCTCTGTGCCAAACGAGCAGGCGTTTCATTTGTCACAACTGCATTTTTTATACCCATTCGCTCTATATTTTGAGAGAGAATCTTAGCACGTGTTGAATGTATTTCATTTGCAAGTAAAAGTCCCTCACCCTTCAACTTTGTAGCAATATGCGTTGTCTTGCCCCCTGGGGCAGCACAGAGATCTAAAACTTTCTCCCTTGGCCTTGGATTGACCACTTCGCCAACTGCCATGGCACTTGGCTCTTGTATATAATAAAGGCCTGCCTCATGATACGGATGCTTACCAGGTTGATCCTCTGACCCATAGTAAAAACCATCTGTAGCCCATGGGACATGTTCTAATGTAAATGGGGATTTTTCTAGAAATTCTGCTACTGATATTTTAAGGGAATTGACCCTAAGCCCTTGGGTCCTTACCTCGTCATAGCTCTTTAAAAAATCATAGTATTCATTGCCCAATAAGTTCTCCATCTTTTTCAAAAACTCTTGTGGTAAAAAGTCCATATTTAATCACCTCAAATCATACTGCATATCGTATTATATTGCTTCTTACCCATGTGTAAGGAGTTCTACTTCATATATTGCTTACATTATTTTACCACTTTTCGCCGTCATGGTCTCATAAAAAAACTAAAAGCCTCTTTTGTAGAGCCATCTACTTCATCAGGTTTTTTTATATTTCGTATATGATAGGTACTGCCATACTCGTTTGCCTGATTATCACAGATATACGCATAGTCATAGCTACCTTCCTCGACCCATTCCATAAATATATATGTGTGTGTAGGTACCCCATCACTGTTGCCTGCTGTGTCTGTGGTAAATACAATATCGCCTGGCCCTAGTTTTTCATAATCGCCCTTCTTAGTCCAACCAATTGATGTAAGCTCTGATATCAATTGAGAAGTATTGCAAGTATACTCTGGAATCATAATATTGTTCCTTCTGAGAGCCTCTGACACAAAATACACACATGTATTAGCAGTTTTCCCACCATTTAGCGCTACTGCAGTATTAAATACCTCACTTTGATTCTCCTCCTCAAGGAGATACAAGTAGAGTTTCTCTCTCATTAAATCATTTCTATGCTCTTTTATACCTTTACTAATAAACATTACAAATACAACAAAAATTATTAAAGCAAATCTCCACGTAACTTTCCTTTTCTTCATATAATATTCCCTTTCTATAAAACTGCTTCATAGAATGATTATATAATATTATTACAAAAACCAACAGCCTATTTGAAGGAAATTCATCATGTATCTTTATGGAATATGCAATAACAAGACAAATGTATTGATAGTAATATGTAAAAATGTTATACTTCTCATAATATTAAAAATAAATTATAACAGATTCCACTTTATAGTGCATGAGCCAATCTGTTATAATATGAGAAAACAATTCCATAAAAAGTACATTTTAAAACCGAAGATACATATAGGTAAAGCTTTGACGAAAGATGAAAAAATCTTTAAAAATATATGCAAATTATCAGCAATATAAATAGAAAGGGTAGATTTAACTATGCGAAATGATGCAGTGATGAATAAAAGAATAGACAAATATCTATTAGATGCTCTTAGAGAAGATATTACAAGTGAAGATATCAGCACTAATGCAATTATACGGGAAAAAGAGGATGGGGTAGCAGAACTGCTATGTAAGCAAAATGGTGTGCTTGCAGGGATTCAAGTGTTTAAGAGGGTGTTTGAACTGTTAGGAGAGAGCAGTTTCCAAACAGAGTTTAAAGATGGCGATAAAATTGCAAAAGATGAAATTATAGGTATATTGACAGGAGATCTTAGGGTCATCCTATCAGGTGAGCGCACAGCCCTTAACTATCTGCAACATATGAGTGGTATTGCAACTTATACCAATGAACTTGTAAGTACTTTGGGAGAAAGTGGTACAAAATTATTAGATACCCGAAAAACCACACCTAATATGCGAATCTTTGAAAAATATGCCGTAAAGGTAGGGGGTGGAATCAACCATAGATTTAATTTGTCCGATGGAATTCTACTTAAGGATAACCATATAAAGGCAGCAGGTGGAGTGAAAAAAGCCATAGAGCTAGTCAGAGAATATACTCCCTTTGCGAAGAATATTGAAGTTGAAGTAGAAAATATCCCAATGGTCAAAGAGGCGCTAGAGGCCGGCGCGGATATTATAATGTTAGATAATATGGATATTGAAAGCATAAAACAGGCAGTGAATATAATAGATAACAGGGCAATAATAGAATGTTCTGGCAATATCACTAAAGATCAACTCACTGCAATCTCAAATACCGGCGTTGACTATGTATCAGCTGGAGTCATTACCCATTCGGCTCCTCCACTGGATTTCTCTTTAAACTTAAAATAGATGAAAGGGCTGTGTAATTCCTAGTT
>CALKWW010000107.1 GCA_938003945.1 uncultured Bacillota bacterium
TTAATTGTACATGAAAATATTTGCACTTTTGTACAAAAAAATATTGACGTTTATACGTTTTCCTGAACTCAGTACTACAAACGCTGTCAGAATGCTCATATTCGATAGAGAAGCAGAACACAAAACATACAAGGACAGCACCCCCGCGATTCCGTACAGCATGAATATAGCAAGACAGGCTGCATCGTCAGCGGTCAAGATGAACGCTCACGCGCCATTGATCGACGCCGCCTGTTTTGCTTTGCAAAAAACAAGGAGAGCAAGCCCTGAAATGAACCTGCTCTCCTGTGCTATTTTGGATTTCATTCGCGTCCCCCGCAGGTCAGTTCATCCAGCGCCAGATAAAGGTGACGATCTGAGTGCAGGAGCAGTTCAGATTCGGGCTGAATTCCGTTGCGCTCGTTTCTTTGGTGGTGCCGTTCTCCACCGCCCACTCGACGGCGTCCTCATAGTTGCTACCCTCCGGCATATCCACGAACACATCTGTCTGCGGATAGCATATATCCATCGTGGCAAATCAATCGGTAAATTTCTTAATCGATTCAACGGCTACATCAAGAGAATTGTCTGTACGAATAGCATTAGCCGTGTCAGTGGAATACCCAAAAAGTGAGTATTTATTGTTTGAGTGTAACACGCCATTCCTAACTTCAATTATTCCCTGAGCAGGATTGACTGGTGAATATGGGGAATTTTCATATTCACACAAGAACATAAGTTGTTCTGTGTCCTTCGAAAGATAGCCGTCCATTTCGTGAAGTGTTGCCTCTGGCTTATTACGGTAATCGCCCAGTTGCTTAATAGTTATCACATCTCCGATGTTTAGATCGCCTTTTATCACTCTTAACACTTTAATTGTTGATAAAGTATAAGGTGTCGCTTCTTTATCTGACTTATTTGGTGTTCTATCTACCATAAGATTTTTAACTTCTCTGGCTTTAGTAACTTCACCAACAATGATAACATCAGCGGCATCCGTTATGCTCTCAACATCAGGATAATATGGATAATCTCCATGAAACATGGGCTTCGGCAGTAAACCTATACAAAGCAACACAGTTAGCGCAATTGAAAGAGCCACTACTCCAAGAATTGAAGTCACTCTCTTGTGTTTTATAGTCATAAATAACACCTCCTTTAATCTGCGTATGCGTCATTCACACCCGCAATGTCGTCACTTGTAGGCCAAGTCAAGTAGTTCCTATTTCTATCGTAATTCATAATTGATGAATTGCCAGATGATGGATTATCATCTAAGCAAAAAGCATGTCCAAGTTCGTGAACTAACACACTGCTCCGGAATGTATCGGACTCGCTCACTAAAGTGCTCCTGTTTAATTCAATCTTAAACTTTCCTGCACGTCCCCAAAAAACATATTGTCTGGATTGTGGAGTATACATTCCATACCAAGTGTCATCCCATTGTCCACTGATAATGTAGCTATGACCAGAACCTGGAACCTGAGTAATATCAACCGGAGTATCAGTACTGTTCCACTCATCTACACAATCATGGAATATTCCATAGCTTAGCCGATTCTCAACTTCTACTGCCGGATTAAGTAGACCACCCCCGTAGTAGATATATTGAGCTGCAAAGGCTACAGTAGTGAGCATTGATGTAATCAACAAACTCAATAACATGGGGACAATTATTTTAGATAACTTGCGTTTCATTTATTTCCCTCCTTTGACTTAAGTAATTTAAGTGTACGTTTCAAAAAAAGCGCACAAGCCGACGATCAACAGTCTGCCTTATGCGCCCATGTGAATGATTTTAATTTGTCCTCTCCACAACTGGGGACTGCACCAAAATCGTTTGCGGCATACGCCAAACTGCTTACGGGTGAAACAACGCATGATGTTTACCTCCAATCATATCAAGTGTCAGATACTTATTCGGGTCTTTGACAGTTGATAAAGTTATAAACCTTTTAAACTGTTGAAATAAAGCCACCTTATTGTCAAATTTTTAAATTTTATATTGCGTAATTTTTCATAATATTATATAGCAAGAACCCAATAAAAAGATCTTTTTTAAAAAATCTGCTTTATTATATTTTATAAATATGATAAACTTATAAAGTACCAAGATGCTTTAATTTCAACGTATACATGAAGAGTATCTAAAAAACTTTTTAATATATTAAAATGCTAAAACATTACGCACATTTAAATTGATATATAAAAGCTTGTATCCCTCTAACTTCAATGGATTGCAAGCTTTTTATTTTCCTCAACTGTCAAAGATGGGATACAATTTATGTCTTCATATGGAAGAATATCACATAGAATTGGTAGTGTCAAGATTTTTTGTGGAATATTTTGGATTATTCCCAACAAAGTGGAATATTTGATAACAATACACCCTATACATAACAAAGCGTCTAGATTTGTTAGGAAAATAACAAAACCTAGACGCTTTTATTACATCACGAACTCTTTCTTCGGTTACAGCTATATGGACAGGATGAGCATGAACCACATTTATATTCCTTTGCAATATTTCTATATAACATATAGATTGCTCCAACTATGGCCGCTCCAACTAACAAAATCTCTACAATTGTCTTCATCATATACTCCTTTCTTTTAAAATCCTAGTAACGTCCCTATTTGATATATTGAGACAGAGACTACCCAAGCAACTACAAATCCATATGCCAATGTTATAAATGTCCATTTCCTTGATTTCGTCTCATTTCTAATAGCCCCAATGGTGGCAATACATGGTGCATAGAGCAAAGTCATGACCATAAAGGAATATGCAGATAGTGGTGTAAAATGCTGTGCAATTACTGCCTCCAAGCCTGTACCTCCTGCTCCATATACTACTCCTAATGTACCTGCCACTACCTCTTTTGCCAATATTCCTGATATTAGAGCGATTGTAGCCTGCCAAGTCCCAAAACCAGCTGGTTTAAATATGGGCGCTATTATAGAGCTTATCTTACCAATTACACTCTCATCACTTGCATACTCTACGCCAAAGGGAATACTAGAGAGAAACCATATGACTATGACGGCCGATAATATTACAGTACTAGCTCGTTTCAAAAAAGCACTTACACTCTTCCACATGTGCAAGAAAATACCCCTTAAAGTAGGAAATCTATATGGTGGAAGTTCAATTATAAAGGATGTGTCCTCTTCTGTAAATACCTTTTTACCAAATAGCTTTGTTGTGAGTACTGCCATTAAAATTCCAATCAAATATAGAGATATTATGACAAATACCCTATGCCTAGGAAAGAACACCTTTGCAAACAATATATATACGGGAAGACGTGCGCCACAAGATATAAAGGGATTTGAAATTATGGTAAGCATCCTATCCCTGTGACTGTCTAATGTTCTTGTAGACATTATGGCAGGTACATTACAGCCAAAACCCAATAAAAATGGTATAAATGCCTTCCCATGAAGTCCAATTGCCTTCATAGGTCTATCCATTATATATGCAATCCTTGCCATATATCCACTATCCTCTAGCACACCAATCATCAAAAATAACAAAAACAAAAGAGGAACAATCTCCAAAACTGCACTAAGTCCGTGTATTACCCCATCTACTAAAAAGGATATAAATATTGAAGATGCATCCACTGCCATCAAACTAGACTCAACCCATTCCCCAAATGCATCTAAACCTTCTCCTACTAGCTCTTCCAAAGGTTCACCTAGGGCAAATGTGAATGCAAATACAATTATCATTATCCCAATAAATATGGGTAGACCCCATATCCTATGGGTCACTATCTTATCTATTTTTTCTGTAGCAGTTGGACCACTACTCTCTTTTAAAATGAGACTTTTATCTAGTACATGCTCAATAAACTCATATCGTTTCTTTATTATATACGAATCAAGTTTTATATCTAGCTTCTTATTTAGAGCTTCCCTTGAGTCCTTTGCCATATCTACTATTTCTCGGGCATTCTCGTATCTATTTAGCTCTGCTACTATCCTCTCATCTCTCTCCAATAGTTTTATGGCAAGCCACCGAGAAGGATAATCTGTCTTCAGTTTTACATCTCGTTCTATATATGTCACTAATCTCTCTATATGACTTTCTAGCTCCTGCCCATAGTCTATAGCAAATTTCTCTTTCCTGTTCCTGCCACTTAACTTAATAGTTGCCTCTATAATATCTTCCATACCTACACACTTAGATGCAATTGTAGATATTACAGGCACACCCAGTGTCGAAGAAAGTTTTTTGGGATCGATCTCCATATTATATCTTTGGACCTCATCCATCATATTCAAAGCAAGTACTACATCCGCTCCTGCCTCTAGTAGCTGTAGAGTCAGATATAAATTCCTACGGAGATTTGTAGCATCTACAACATCAATTACTACATCTGCTTCACCTGACATTATATATTCCCTGGCAACTACCTCATCCTCTGAGAATGCTCCTAAACTATAGGTACCTGGAAGATCCACTAACTGTATAGTTCTATCACCATATACTATACTACCTTCTTTCTTCTCTACAGTAACTCCGGGCCAGTTGCCAACTTGTTGTTTTGAGCCCGTCAAATTATTAAATACACATGTCTTGCCAGTATTCGGATTGCCAGCAAGAGCTACAACAAAATCTTGCATAAGTACCCATCCCCTCATTGTTAGTTAACGCTAACATTTTTGCGTATCTTTTCTACTATTATCTTCTTAGCTATACCTTGACCTAAAGCAAATCTACTATTACCTACTGTGATTATGAGAGGGCCTCCACCACAGTTTACTACATCTAATAGCACGCCCTCTATGATACCAAGCTCCATAAGACGATTGGTCACCTTTCTACCACCGTCTATCTCTATCACTTTCACCCTATCCCCAATACTGGCATCACTCAAGGGCATTATATTATAATCCATATCCTATCGCCTCCCCTACATCAATCGTCTACATAATTTTCAAAAAACTCTATTAGTTTGTCTATTGTCACTTGACTTATTACATGCTCTATGAGACAAGCATCGTTATGTGCAGTTTCATTATCTACTTCTAATACCTTAGTAAAAAATTTTACTAGTATTTCATGCTTATCCCTCACCTTTAAAGCCTCTTCCTTACCCTTGTCCGTGAGCTCCAATGGACCATACCTCTCGTGTACAACCAATCCCGCCTTATCTAGTTGCGTTACCGCCTGATGAACGCTAGATTTAGCCACATCTAACTCTGTTGCAATATCGGTTATTCTAACCTTTTTATTATATTCACTTAAGTTCAAAATGGCTTCTAGATAATCCTGCAGTGATGGTGTCACCTCAATCTTACTGGTCATTTTGTATACACATCCTAATAATTATTAGTCCCGCCTAACATTTATTATAGACTTTTTTACAGAAAAGTCAATATATTTTTCGATCTTTCCATAGCTTTCTCAAAAAATATTATATTTAACATTGATATTTTCTCAAAAACCATTGAATTCAATATTGACATTTCCGTTTTCTATCTTTCCTGCCTTTTCTTTATTCTAAATCTTTCTACAAATACCATTATGCCTCCCACCATGACAGTGAGATAAAAGCTGATAAGTCTCCAAAATAGCATTGCTACAAGCATCAAATCCTCAGGGAAATACAAACTAAACAGAGAAAAAAATCCTCCCTCTGATGCGCCAGCAGCACCTGGAGTAGGGATAAAACATACTGCAAAATGTAAAAAAATATTGGTAAGCATCATATCTACAATACCAGCTCTCGAAAGGCCACACCCTCTATATATGAGGTATGGAATCGAATAAAACACAGCCACTTGGAAAAAAGATAATAATAAAGGCAAACTAAGTTCCCTTATATTTTTATTTATAAAATGAACTGCTCGAGAATAGTCATCTACAAACTTTATTATCTTTTCACTAAACTTTTCCTCCTCTTTCACTATACCCTTTTTCTTTAAAAAATCTATAATTCCCACTACAATTCCTTTTAGTAGTCCTTCCTTGGAAGATAATATATATAGAAGGAATGGCCCAATAATATTTATACAAAATCCTACTATGGCTGCCCAAAACATATATGACCTGTATTCCTTTATCACGCTTCCTTTGATGAAAAATGTAAATATAGCATATATCGCAAGGGCTGCCTGATGTACCCAATATTTCATCATGAGCATAGAACTAGAAGTACCTGGAGGGATATCCCATTTTGCCAGGTAAACTATCTGAGCTGTCTGCCCCCCTCCCAAGGGAATTAAAGATGAGTAATATCTACCTATCATATTGATAGTAAATGTATTGAAAAAACCTATTTTCCTGTCTAATGCCAACCCTATTATATAGGAAATTATGATAGCATCTAAAAACCAAAATATGAGCATAAAACCTATGCTCATAATCACCCATCTATAATCTACCAATAAAAGTACATCATCTATATTTTTAAGTTCTGGATTTAATATGATTATAGCAACTAATATTACAATATTTATCAATAGATATAGTGGGGTGAGGTTCCTTTTTTTATCCATTATATTACCTCGCAATAAATAGATGTCAATATAATTATATCCATAGTAGCAAAAAATACTACTTAAAAGGCTATTATCAAACCTCCATCATTGGCATATACTGTACTAATTCCTGATGTCTCAACTATTACAATATCTCTAAAGTTATACCTATTTTCAACCTCTGTCTTAAATTGTAACGCCTTTTTAGGAGCGTTACAGTGAGCTATACCTAGTATCTTTTCTTCCAATCTCTCGCCTTGTTCACCTATTAAGTCAAGGAGACGACTAAATGCTTTTTTAGAACCTCTTACGCGCTCTACCATCTCTATCTCACCCTTCTCATTACCCTTCATTATGGGCTTTATGGAGAGTAAAGAAGCCAATTTCCCCTTAAGTAAACTGAGCCTCCCAGCCTTTATAAGATTATCTAACGATTCTAGTATAAATAGTGTTTTCATATTCTTTATATATTCATTTGTCCTATGGATAATAGATGAAATATCTAAATTTTGCTTTATCAATTCAGATAGCTTTATACTCACTAACGTCTCACCCACAGATGCACTCAATGAGTCAAATACATGGATAAATTTCTTTTCTACCTCTTCTAATATCATGTTTTTAGCCAAAACTGCATGATTATATGTGCTACTCAAAGCTGACGATAGTGTAACTACAAATATATTGTCATTTCCTCTATATTCCTTCATAAATGCCTCAGGAGAAGGACTTGCAGTTGTAGGGGCATGTTCACTCGACGACATATCAGCTAGGAGCTCCTTCGTGTCTAGTTCTTCATTATCTACATAAGTATTGGATCCTACATGGATGGTTAGTGGGACAATTCCTATCTCGTGTTCGTCATTTAGCTCTTCATTCAAATCGCAACAACTATCTGCTATGATTTTATATTGCATAAATTCAATCCTCTCTTTTTATTTATTTTTATGTGAAAATTTAGGCTTTATTCATCTCCATTGTATTACAAAGAAAAGATTAATTCAATTAAGTATGAGAAAAGTCCCACACATTAATCCATATGGGACTTTCTCCAAAAATAAAATGGCTCCTCAGGTTGGATTCGAACCAACAACCCCTCGGTTAACAGCCGAGTGCTCCACCGTTGAGCTACTGAGGAATATTATTTATTTTTTATAGTAGCAGATTCCCTTTGCTTTGTCAATGTAAAATTTTAACGTTAATTTCGTATTATAAAGATATCATCACTTTTGTACACAATATCTTTAACCCTAATAGAAGCACATAAAAGATGAATAACACTAATAGAAGCACATAAAAAAGGATCCAGCGCAACTCAATGCACTGAATCCTTCTTTTTATATGTAGTCCGGCAGCGACCTACTCTCCCAA
>CALKWW010000108.1 GCA_938003945.1 uncultured Bacillota bacterium
TGCTTCCTCTTTTATCTTTTTTCCCATACGTTCTAGCTCCTTATATCTTTCGTGTAAAAACCGAATCCTTAAACTGTCGGCCTCTAATCTAAAACCATTTACTTTTGCTACATTATTGCAAGACTCTGCTTTATCTGTAAGCCTCTTAAATGTCTGCTTAAATCTATAGCCAAATGTATCATGCAGCCCAGTTCTCTCTAGTTCTTCCATTACTCGCTTTTCTGCCTCGTTTATTTCAAATTTTACTGGTTCCAACTCACCGTCTAAAATTTGGCTATAGATTGTCAAAAACTTTTCATTTAGTTCAGGTAGGTCTTTGATATTGTCATAGGGCGATTTCATCTCTAAGATCTTCTTCATTCTACCTGTTATAGCTTCTATCTCTTCATTCACTACATAAGATTGACTATCTTCAAATATTTGAATATAGTATTGACTCTTCTCCCAAATATCCCGTTGCTCACTCCTAAAGAAAGCCTTAATGGGTTCATAATCCTCGGCAAAATCTAGATAGTCATCTTCATATTCCCTCACATAGCGAAATACGTCAATAGCCCTATCCATAGTTGTTGTCTGCCGTATTAGCTTAACAGCGTCATTTAATGTCTTTTGTCCAGGATATATCCCTGTACGATATTCTTGTAAAAGTTCGTTAAGCTCATCTACCATATCTCTAGCAGCTTTATTAAAATCCATCACCATTGCATCTGTGTCCTGAGTCATGATATTTACCTTAAAAGTCTCTCGCGCTACATTCTTGAAACTTCTCTTTAGCGTCTCCGGTACGATCTCCTTCTCTTCTATTAAAAGTTTTTCTGCATAGGCTCTCTTCGTTATATACTCGATAATCTTCTCTTCTGTCTCATTTAAAAGAGATACCGTCTGGCCATTTAAGGTAAAGCCAATGAGTCCATCTTTAAAGCATTTGGCAACTATCCATTCTATATCCACGTCTAGATAGCCATATGGTGCTTTGATAAATTTCGATTTAATCTCCTTTAGTGAGATATTGGTATGATGCCGAGTACGTATACGTATATACCTTAGTACCTCTTGTATAGCATTTTCATTTGGCACTTCATCTCCACCTAATGCTATCTGTCTATCTCTATCTTCTTTAAATAGATTGCGAATATCTACTTCATCCACAGGATGTGTTATATAGTTAAGCTTATGGTATATTGTAATCACTAAGCGCTCTAAGCTTTCCATTAAGTTATATCTAAAATCCTTAGTGTTAAGTTCTAGTAAATCGCCCTGCACATAAAACTTAGCAGATTTTAAAGACTCTTCTAAAAAGAGTTTTGCCCGCTCTTGACTCTTTCTCATCTCTATATTTTTTGCAGCTTTAATTTCTTCAAATTTAGAGATATTCTGAGATCTAGATAGCTGCAAGAATTTCCCTATCTTCATAGATAGACGTAACTCATTTAAGAATTCTGCATCATTTGGCAGATCCACATATACATCACCTTTAGTGCTTAACATCCGTAAAGTACCATCCTGTCCATTTAGCTCAGAATTAGGCGTAATAATATGGACTCCAAAGTCAAATGCTTGATGACTACTATATGGTATGCCATCTACATATCTATTAAATCCAAATACATATCGGTTCCCAAAGTTTGGTGCCTTTACCTTTTCATCAGTGAAGATATCGGCAAAAATTAGTTCAGAGACCTTCATTGTGACATCCCTTGCCTCTATAACCTGGTCTTCAATCTGACGATTGATCTCCTGCTCCTCATCTGTCAAGAATATATATATGTCTCCGCTTTTTTGGACAAGCATCTGGCTAACTAAAATGTCCAGAGCCTTCTCCACCCTCTCCTTTAGTACTCTTCTGTCGTCATCTATGTTGGAGATCATCAAAGTAGTTATATTATCTAAGTTAGCCTCAATTTCGTTTATATATTTTATTAAAAAGAGAGTCTTTAATACATTTACATTAAAGTTGTCTTCTTCCCTATCTGGATTTATATAGTCATTTTCAAGTGCCCTAGATATGACCACAGAATGGCTATGGTCTAAGAATTTATTTAGAGGGTCATAGAACACATGAAAGGGGATAATGACTCCATCTTCCTCATACATTATTCTCATTGCACTCTCTTTAAATAGGGCAAGCATAGAACGCTCCCCTTCTGATAGATGTTTGCCACTGGCACCATGTTGGCGAATAGAGGTTAGCACACTTGCCATCAGATTAAATTGATAGGGGATAAATGGGTAGACTTCACAAAAATCCCTCTTATCTGCATAGAGTTTTTTCTCCACAGTATCATTAAATACAATGAGGTTTCTAATGACAGTTTCTTTATTATCATAGAGCACACCCAAAGTTTGATTGGCAACCTCATTCTTCTTTAGAATACGCATTTTAATGACCTCATCCACATTTGCAGAGGTTAGGTTTAACCTAGTATCAAAACGACCTTGAATTTTAGAGAAGTCATGTCTCATTACCTCAGTTATAGCGTCAATATCTTGTTGGCTAGTTACCACGATCCATGCCCTACCCTGACATATTTTCCCCAAATCCTCTGTAATAGTTTGTAGGTTGAGCATTAAATCTGAATTATCTCCTATGTACTGACCCATCTCGTCTACCAAAAATACTATATGGTGGTTATCGCCTTTTTTATCCAGATATTCGTTTACCATATGTGCAAATCGTTCAATACTTATTTCATAGGGCCTCGTTGTACTATCTCGCCAATCCTTTGCCGTCTCTAAACTCATCACCTCAAGAGCTACTAATGCCTCAACCACCCTATCCTTATAGAAATTGAATTTATGCCGCGATGCCTTCCAGTCATCTCCTGTAATTTCTAGATATTTTGCCTGGAAATCCTCATATAGACCCTCTTCATTTAGCATCCTCTCCAGATCTGCTACATGGGGATCTGTACTATATCCCAGTTTTTCGTTAAACACCTTTAGGAAGACGTTTAGTATGGCATCCTTACCCTTCTGCCCTGACGATTCACTTTTAGAGTCTATGTTAAATAGTATTGCATCCGTTGGCACTGAGCATGCCAATTTCATATCAGCTACAACCATAGGATCTTTTATCTTATCTTCATCTAGAAAATATTGAATGGCCCGTTTTCCACCTACCTCACGATCCTCTAATAAATAGGATAGTATCTTTAGAAAATGGGACTTACCACTTCCAAAAAAACCTGAGATCCAGACACCCATTTCATCTGTCCGTCCATTGATTCCCTTCTTATAACTTGCAAAAAAATCACGAAAGTGTCTCTGGAGCTCATTGGTCACCACATATTCCTCAAGCTCTTCCTTTATATGCGCTTCATCATCCTGTCCAACCTTTATAACCCCTTGAATGCTTCTATCAATGGGCTTTTCAAACATATCTTTGATTTTCATAGTATCCCCCCGTTATCTAACCAGCGGAAACGCTCGGTAATAATGATCATCTTTGAACTCGGAAAACAGCATAAGTGTCCGTCCATCATATTTCCCAGGATAGAAGAGCACCACTGGAACCCGGTCAAAAACCGTGTGCATTTTATTTAGTATGCTATGAGAGCGGACAAAGGGAAATATTTTACCAACCCCAGTTATAAAAACTACTGATTCGTCTGGAGTGTGTTCATCTACATATGTAACGAAATAGTTATCATTTTGATCCATGTTCATTAGCCCCCAAACAGAGGATATGAGATAGTCTAATCCCTCTTCCTCCTCCATCTGAATACAGGCCTCCATTAGGCCTTCCTCTTCTATGAGATCTATCATTAAATCGTATAGATCAAATACCCTTAGCTCATAGCCTTTAATAGCAGGATTATGCTTTTCCTGTAAATATCTGATATGCTCACGGACCCTCAACTCTTCTGATGCTGGATAGTCAAATATGTAATAGCCTACTTCATTTCCTAAACCTGTATTATCCCGAAAGTCCTCTCTGTCTATCTCTGTTTCAATTTGGTCTAAACGCGCCTCTAGTGTTTCCATTATACTACCCCCATAAGTGCTTTTAGATAAGGATATAGATCTGGCTCTCTCATCCGCTCCTCTAGCCTAATATCTAAAATGGGCCTATTGTAGACCCAATTCCCCTTCTCTTCTATGAGCAAATTAGCCGCTATTAAATAGGTCTTATATGCAGTTGCTAGTCGCCTCTTTGTCTGCTGTGTGTACCCTGCCACCTTTTCACTCTGCTCACTTTTGTTCTTTAAAAATATACGAATATCGCTATCCTCAAATGAAGATGAACCAATAATGAGCTTTTCCCTATGTACCTCATACATATATTCAAAAAATAGTCTATCTGTCATCATAATTCCCAGTAAGTTTATGAGTTTTTGATCTGAAATGCTCACCTGGGGAAATAATTCCACTACTTCTTTGGGAAGGGCATTGGCACGCCTAGCCACCTCGCTGATAGTTCTCTTTCCATACGTTTTAGAAGGTGCAAGCAATATATTTTCATTTTCTTGGAGAGCTTTTATCTCAAAAGGAGTCTTGCCCTCTTGTAGCATGTGGTTGTATTTCTTGAATTCTTCAAACCAGAAGCCCTTGCTGACGGCGCCAGCGCTATATTGTAAGTTTTTCATCTTTATGTATTACCTCACATATATCGCTTATTTGACATTCTAAATATGTACATATACGAACAAGAACGTCAAGAGATACATATTCATCACGTGTTAGTTTCGATAGCGTGCTTGTACTGATTCCAACTGCCTCCCTCATCTGCGATTTGTTCATATCTTTATCAATCAATAATTTCCATAGTCCTTTATAGCTAACACCCATATTTTACACCGCTTTTAATATCCAATTCCATTACATTATTCAATATATATTCTGTATTCTCAACTGTTTTATTCGACTTCTCGAAAGTGTTCTAACACTTCTTTAATCAAATCTAATGCCTATTTCCCGCATAAACTGCAATAAATCAATATAGGTAATATTAAACTTTTCACACACATTCGGTATTTTTACTCTATTTTTAATGTCTGGTTCATATGTCTCCTGTGTAACAATTATATATCCATATGTCAATGCATGAGCACATAGCCAAGAATCCGCAACACTTGCAAACTCTGCCTTTGCAACTTCTGTATATTGTTGGTTTGATTGAATAAAAGTAATTATTTGAGAATAGTTCAAAAAAACATTTTCATCGCC
>CALKWW010000109.1 GCA_938003945.1 uncultured Bacillota bacterium
GTGGATGTTTAGTAAAATAGATGAAACAATAGACAAGATATATATTCCATATTACAATGATACAGGAAAGCGTTGTAAGTTCAAACCAGATTTTATATTCTGGATGCAAGAAAAAGAGAGTAATTTTTATAAAGTAATATTTGTAGATCCTAAGAGTACAGCGTTTAATGATGTCAATCTGAAAATTGAAGGCTATCAGCGTGTTTTCGAAAAAAGAGAAGAGTATGAATATGGAAATAAAATAATAAAACCAAAACTTGTATTATACAATAAAGACGGCGCAGGTAAAATAGCAGAAAACAACCGGAAATATTGGGCAAGTAGCATGGAGAAAATATTTTTTAGTTAATTTATAGACGTAGGTGATTTTTTACTGGATGACAGCTTGTAATTTTAAAACATCAAGCTAGTTTACAGTATTATGGTCTAAATCTAATACTAAACACAATTATTTCCTAATAATGTTTGTCGGTAAGATTTTAGAAAAGGGGGAATAGTTCTTGCTAGAAGCTTTAAAATGTCTGGTTAATTTTATTGGGGATAATTGGGAACTTATTATAGCAATAGGAAACTTGTTGATTGCGTTTAGCCTATTTCAATTCACACGCAAAGATATAAACCCTAAATTATTTGTCGATTCATATCAAATAAATAAGGATGATATCAGCGATGAGATACTGGAACGAGGTATTATATATGGAGATTATGCATTTAAGCACGGAGAGATAATTGACTATGATCAACAAGGTTTTCCGGAAATTGGTCATAAACCTGTATGGTGGATTTTAGAAATTGTTAATAATGGAGATTTCCCCGCAACACATATTGAATTAACTTATACAATTGTGATTAAAAAGGCTGAATTTGAATTTGGAATAGACCAGGCTGATGTCATAAACGAGAGATTCGTCGATTATAAATCTCTTACAGAAACAATAGTATATGACTATCTTCCCCCAAACGGAAAAAGAGAGACGGCGATTTTAAAACTATATGGTGATTTCCCATATGCTACATTAAAAATAAATAATTTAAAATCCGCCGAAATGACTTTTATGAAGGGTGATATAGCTATCTATGAATATGAACATCCAGAGTTCGAGGGTTTTGACGATAGTCATCACTATAGAAGAGTATTGGGCGCTTATAAGCCAAAAAAATAAGTATGTTTACCGTGAGAATCTATTAATCTTAAATGATACAAACACTGTACAAACATTATACAAACATACCATGATAAAAGCTAATATATTGGGGTGAATAGTAATGCTGTCTATCCACCCCAAACCTGCACAGTGATGGCCTTTGAGGCAAAGAGGTTATTTTTGATAATCACCTTAAAACCAACTTGTAATCAGCAGGTTGCGGGTTCGAGTCCCATCGCCAGCTCCAGTAATACCAAGGCTTTTAGGCCTTGGTATCATTATTTTTGGGCTTTTGTTGACAATTCTATTGGCAATCTTAAAAAATTATAGACTATAGTTTCTATAAGGTTTTTTCCCCAAAAAGTGTTTGCTAAAGTATAGGCATATATTTGTGTAGTCTTTTTCATATGACGAAGTTGAAACCTTTTGGCAAAGCTATCCACATGTAAATTCTTATAATATTTTTTGGCTAAGGCATAGATAATAACCTGTTATAAAAATACTATTAATGGTAGCATAAAAATATAGCAACTAAAATAGGAGCAATTTGAACTTTTTATAATTTATGCATAATTATGATAAAAAATGCAGGAAAAATATTATTGTATGTAGAATTGAATATGTGATCTTGATAATTGTGGAAATTGTCCCATAGATCTATTTAGAGGATAGGTGTTTGCCAATGGTTACAGATGTCCATTTTGGAGGGGAAATGCAAAATTTTGAAAAAGGGAATGCTAAAAGAGGCGATATGGAGTCTATGCGCTCTTACACAGAATATATGTGGGAGAGCTGTCAGGCGATAGCTCTGTCGTCTAGTCACGTTCCCAGCCCCCAAATAATAGAGGACGAAAAACTTTTAGCTATTCAACACGAGTATTCCTTCCTTATAGAAATTGCAAAATCTTATGTAAGCAAGATAGAACTCATAATTCCAATAGGTAATGCTGTAATCGATATATGTACGGATGCGGGTGTTGTTGTATTCAGATTGGGTAGAGCCCCTGCCCTTGAAGAGTTGGGTTATGTTCTAGGTTGTATAGTGGAAATTCGGGAGTTTGGGAATACTGCAATAAATATAGCTCTCAGCAATGATAGTCCAACTATAGTATTTGGAGAAGAACATTTTCTAGATATCTTGAAAGAATGGGCGAGTTTTTGTGTACCTATACACAATATGGAGGGGTATGTGGTGGGTGCGCTTAACATAGTGTTACCTGCTGATTATGCCAGCAAAAACATATTAGACCTTATTATAATGGCTGTAAGAGGTATAGAGAATGAACTTGTGTTTCTAGAAGAGAAGAATAAGCTTGTGGCAACAAATGAAGTATTATCTGAGTACAATCATGGTGTCATGAGGACTGCTTCCATAGTATCTCATGACATACGTAACTCACTGTCCACTATAAGTGCATATGTTCAACTCCTGCAACTTCAAGGAATTTTAGATAATGCAAAAGGTGACAGAATCCTCTCAGAGATAAGTCGTATAAATAAATTATTGCATAATTTCAGATTATTGGCAGAGCCCTTGAAGTTTAATCTCTATAGACATCCACTGAGAGATCTTTTAAGCTCGATTGTATATGCATTTAATGCCAAGGCAAATATGGCAGGTATAAGTGTGGAATTGAATCTATTAGTGCAGGATGTATTTGTAATGATAGATCGGGAACTAATGGAGCGAGTATTTATAAATATCATAATGAATGCCATACAGGCTATGGAGAAAAAAGGTGGTGCCCTAAATATAAGTTGTAGCCTTGGAAAACTAGGGGATAAAGTAGATATAACATTTGAAGACACAGGCCCAGGGATAGAGGAAGATAAACTAGAGGATATATTTAAAATATTCTATACCACTAAGAAAGAAGGGAATGGTCTAGGACTTGCTATGTGTCAACACATAGTTAAAGCACATGGAGGAGATATTTTAGTGGAGAGTAAAAAGGGCAAAGGAACTAAATTCATTATAGAACTTCCATGTATAAAGGTATGCAATTCTGAATAGATCTGTAATATGTTATACTTGTTCAAGTACTTATTTATGAACTAAAATTGGCATTGAATTTTTAATATTGATGGTGGTCATCTATATATGGGAAAAGAGGGTATTGCTATGGATTTATCATTTTTTAGGAAAAGGCCTATAAAATTGGTCTCAGCTAGTCTACTTGTGATAATTATAATATTATTAGCTTTCAATGCTTTCAACATAGGACCTTTTGATGAGCAAGCGGTGATACAGGCCTATCGGCCAAATAAGGTATTAGAAGAAGCCGGCGCAAATTTAAGCACATACGACATGCAGATCGAATTTAATCCTGATACAAATAAGATAAAATGTGTACAAAATTTTGAGTATATAAATAACACGACAGAAACCCATGACAGGTTATATTTTCATATATATCCCAATGCATTCAAATATGAGACAAAAGTTCCGTTTCCACAGGAGGAAATGATTCAGGCGTACCCAAATGGCTTTTCACCTGGAGGAATAGAACTAATATCCGTAAGTTCGGACGGTTCAGAGCTTGCATACTCTATAGGAGGATATAGTGAGGAGATATTAGAGGTTCATTCCATAGATCCTATAGTGCCAGGTGGGACAATGGAAATAACAATGGATTTTGAGGTCACTCTTCCCAATTCTTTGGGAAGGTTTGGATATGGCAATTATACATTCAATATTACCAATTGGTATCCCATATTATGTGTATACGATCAAGAGGGGTGGAATACCTATCCCTATTTTCCCATAGGCGATCCATTCTATAGTGATGTGGCAAATTATAATGTTAAAATTTCTGCTCCGGAGGATTATACCATCGCATGTACAGGAGATATATTGTCCATAGATCAAGAGGGAAATAAAAAAATATGGGAAATAGAAGCTACTGCGGTTCGAGATTTTGCGTTT
This sequence comes from uncultured Bacillota bacterium, assembly GCA_938003945.1. Classification (GTDB taxonomy): domain Bacteria; phylum Bacillota; class Clostridia; order Caldicoprobacterales; family Xylanivirgaceae; genus UBA3920. Next base: position 4,072 of record CALKWW010000109.1, read on the forward strand.
GTTGCCAGTGATAGATTTATGCTAGCCTCAAAAAAAGTAGGAGGCACTACTGTATATTCTTACTATATAACGCCCAAGGGCGGTAAAAAGGCATTGAAATATGCTACAGATGCTATAAAGATATTTAATAAATTATTTGGGAAATATCCATATAATCAGTTTTCTGTTGTAGAGGCTGACTTTTATATAGGAGGGATGGAGTATCCAAATCTGGTTCTCATCGACCAATCCCTCTATTTGCCAGAGGCTTATAGCCTATTAGAGATAGTAGTTGTCCATGAGACAGCCCACCAATGGTGGTATGGTGTGGTAGGGAATAACCAAATTGAGGATGCGTGGCTAGATGAAGGGTTGACAGAATATTCTACACTGCTCTATTTTAAGCATAGATATGGACAAAAGACAATGGATAATGTAAAAGCTAGTGTCATAGCAGAAGGTAAATATGGACTATTATCTGCATATACAGAGGGTGAAGATATAGACGAGACGATTGCAAAACCTCTATATAGTTTTTCTGATTGGATCATATATGATCTATTGGTATATGGAAAAGGGGCTATGATGTTTGATGCCCTAAAAGAGGAAGTGGGGGAAAAGGACTTTTATAAAATTTTGGAGGAGTATTATAGAGAAAATTCGTTTAAGAATATCAGTATTACAGAACTTTTATATGCATGCGAAGAGGTGACAGGTAAAGATTATACTGACTTTTTTAATGAATGGCTATATGATGAGTGATATTGTGCATTGATAAAATTATTTATAGCAGTATAAAAAGC
>CALKWW010000110.1 GCA_938003945.1 uncultured Bacillota bacterium
GTTATTCTTTAAACATAGTGGAGCTGAGAGCTGTAGACTAGTCTACAGCTCTTATATCTTCAACGATTATATGTTTGCTCATTCTTCTTAGGGGAATATATCCAGAGAGCAAGGCGATTACAGTTGCGCCGATTGAGGATATAAGTATATATTCCCAAGGGAAATGCCATTCAAACTCTTGAATGTCTATTACTAGCCTATACAGAACATAGGATAGTCCCGCGCCGGCTACTCCACCGTATATAGCAGCAGCAAGCCCATAAAACAGCCCTTCTAGTGTAACCATCCATTTCACGCCCCTTTGGGACATGCCAACAGCCTTGAACATGGCAAGCTCTTTAGTCCTCAAAATGAGGTTTGTACTTATGGTATTTATTATATTCAATGAGCTTATGAGGGTTATAACTGTTACAAACCCATATAGGAATATACTCATTATTAAAAATAACTTCTTTATCTCATTAGCTTCCCTCTCTGTATCGATATACTCCAAATTTTTATTTTCGTCTGAGAGTTTTTTAATATATTCAAGTACTGGTTCTTTATCGGCACCCTCCTTTAGTGTAATTGCTAGGCGATAATAGATATGTGAATTGTCATGGTTAATTTCGGCCATAATTTCATCCGTAGTTATAAGGTCTATACCATAGTTAAAATTATATTCAAAATCAAAGACACCTTTTTCTACTATTCCCACTATTTTAACAGTATTTGTGGTTTTATCCATTTCATCATCAAAGTTAAGAGATTCAATATTTATGGTATCTCCTACTTTTAAAGTGGTAGGTGATATAATTGCATATTTTTTGGTATTATTGTTATAGACATTGGAGTGCTTTACCAGTATAATGCCTTTTTCCCTGTTTAATACTTCGCTATCTAATTTGCCTTCTATGAGAAAGGGTTTTAGAGAATCGAGGTTTTCATTGCCCAATCCTAAGAGGGAACTGTTATGCATTTTTCTCTTTGTCTTATCTTCAGAATCATCCTGCCACATATTGTCTGTTATTTTATCATACAGTGGGTTGATCTTATCTTCTGGGACTATAGCCACTATACTTTCTTCCCTTATTCTATATACTCTATCTACTCCTTCAATTTCTTTTATATTTTTAGCTTGCTTATCTATAAGTGAATTACTTGCAGAAGAAATACTGGAGGGATATATCCAAAAAGCAGCTTTACTTTTTAAATAACTAGAACTGGCTTCAAATATATACGAAGAAAAACTCGAGAACACTATAAACAACACTATACTTATACTCATGGAAAATACCGTTATATTAAACCTCTTCTTATTTCGAGAGAGATTTTTATAAGCTATCTGTCCCTCTATACCAAATAGTAGCTTGGCAAGCCTTCCCTTTTTCACTTTCTTGAAATTTTCTGTCTTATAGTTTCCAGTGTTTCTTACAGCTTCTATAGGGGATATATTAGCTGCCTTTTTAGCGGGTCCTAGGGCAGATAGATATACTGTTATAAGGCCAAGAATCGAACTTATTATGAGGGCCATTGGTGCTACAACTACTCTAAAGTTTTGGAAGAAATCAAAATCTTCAAACTGTATATTTTTTATAAAGGCCATTACTATTTTCATTGCCAACACACCACAAAATAGCCCCATGGGTATGCCGATAGCACTCATTATTAATGCCTCTTTTATTACTATCCCCTTTATCTGGCGAGGTGATGCCCCTACTGAACGCAATAGACCAAATTGATTTATTCGCTCCATCATTGATATATTGAAAGCATTGTAGATCACTGCTATAGTGGCAATTATTATTATAGCTATTACAAATATAAGTATATACAAGCATGATTTGTCTATCTCAAATAAAAAGCTTGGAGAGGATAGACTCAAAAGCCTATTATTATAGTCTATGGGATAGGTGTAATCCTCATCTGATTCTATCTTTTTAAGTCCAATATTTTCAGCAATTGTATTGCTTTGGTTTTTTATATCTTCTGTGACTTTCATAGTAGAATATACATTATAATCTCTATCTATTGCCATACTCTTATTGTCTATATATTCTATAGCAGAGGGAAAATAGTTAGTAGACCACTCAAATCTAGGTTGTATAAGGCCTACTATAGTATATTCTTTGGTTCCCTTTGCTTCAAACACTTCTTCACCTTCTAGAACTTCTCCCGAACGTACTATATGAGTTTCAAATACCTCTTCCATTTCACCGGTATCATTTGATTCTAATATTTTACTTCTCTCTCCTATTCGAACGCCTATATCCAGTGTTATATTATCGCCAAGCTTAGGACTTCCAGGTAGAAGATCTAATATCCAATACTCTACTGCTATCTCACCAGGTGCATTTGGAGCTCTTCCCTCTTTGATATCTACAGGGAGCATATCGAGGGCAGCTCTGTCATAGCCTTGAATGACTAGATACGTATAGGGAGGGATGTATGCATCCATTTCCCTTTCTTCATCGGGGATTTTAGCTATGGGGGAGACACCTATTTTACAAGTTGTCGCAGCTTCCTCTATATTGACATTTTTTCTTAGAAGGTTTACCTTATCACCTTCTACCTCTTGAAAGAGCACATGCCAATTGCCATTGTATTCTATGGTCTCTCTTATAGAGAATTCCCTAAAACTCAGCACCATTGTACTGATGGCCGAGATCAATGCAACAGAGAGGACTATACCAATTATGGTGAGTATGGTGCGTTTTTTCTGTGTCTTTAGATATCTACCTGTCAGTTCTTTGTAACTCTTCATAGTGCACCACCTCATCTGCCGTGACTTGTCCGTCATCTATTGTAATTATTCTATCCGCTTGGGCCGCCAGTTCTAAATCATGGGTCACCATGATGACAGTCTGGTGATATTTTGTAACGGAGAATTTAAGTAGATTGACTATCTCCTTGCTATTTTTACTGTCTAGATTACCTGTAGGTTCATCTGCTAGCACTATTGAAGGGTTATATGCAAGGGCTCTACCTATGGATACTCTCTGTTGCTGTCCGCCGGAGAGTTCATTGGGGAGACGATTTTGTCTACTTCTAAGGTCTAAAAGATCTATGAGTTCCATTATATAATCCCTATCAGGTTCTTTGTGGTCAAGAAGAAGTGGAAGCATTATATTTTCCTTTGCAGTTAGGACAGGAATCAAGTTATAAAATTGAAACACAAATCCTACCTTCCTCCTTCTAAATATGGCAAGCTCCTTCTCATCTAGCGAATATATATCTATGCCATCTACAGACACCTTCCCTGAGGTGGGCCTATCTACTCCACCTAAGAGATGGAGTAGTGTGCTCTTGCCTGAACCACTAGGTCCTACAATGGCCACAAATTCACCCTGTTCTATGGAGAGATCCACGTCCTTCAGGGCATCTACTCGCGTTATACCTTCACCATATACTTTAGAAAGACCAGATGTCTTTACTATTTCCATCTATTATTACCTCCAATACCTTTCCATATTGTGATTGTATTATAATATAGATAACTTACATTGGAATAAATCTTATCTTACATTTTGTTAAGAAATAAGCATATGGAGGTCTAAACAATACCCTTTAAGAATGTAATTATAAACTTTGTACCCTTTCCCTTTTTGCTCTCTACCCATATGGTGCCATTTTGTCCTTCTATTATTACCTTAGATAGGGCAAGGCCAATCCCGATGCTCTCGGGCTTGACAGAGCTATTGCTCTTATAGAAACGCTTGAATATATGGGGGAGATCTTTCTCATCGATTCCTTCTCCTGTATCTATTATTGCCACTTGGCTAAATATGGGGGTGTGACTCAAATGAATATCTATATTCCCTCCGTGGCCTGTGTGCTCTATGCTATTTTTTATTATATTTATAAAGGCCTCTCCAAGCCAGTCCTCATCTCCATAGATCATTGTATCTTTCACATATCCTGAAATATTGATATTTAAAGATTTTGCTGACAACTTTGTATTTAGTGCATTTAAGGCTATCTGTATGGGATATATGAGTGGTATGTGATCGTTGTCAAACTGTATGGAGCCAGATTCCAACCGCGCCATCTTAAGGAGGTTGATGGTTAGCCATTCGATTCGCTCTAGTTGCGATTTGCTCTTTTTTAGGAATTTAGTTTGGGTAGTAGTATCCATATCCTCCGTTTCTAACAGTAGTTCATTAAAAACTATGAGGGAGGATAGTGGTGTCTTGAGTTGATGGGATATATCAGATATGGTGTTCTTTAAAAAGATCTTGTCATCCCTCAAGACCTGGAGGCTCAATTGTATTCTATTTGCCATTTGGTTGAAGTTGTGGTTTAATGTGGCGAAATCTCCGTCATCACTTTCTGGCAAGCGATGACTAAAATCATCTTGTACCACCCTTTCAGCTACATAAGAGATATGGCGTATATTATCATATATGATGGCAAAACTCCTATGGATCACCAATAATAGGGGAATTAGCAGACATATGGAAGTGAGAACTATCAAAAATTCTACTTTAGGATATAATGTACTCAATATGGGCTGTATTGCCATATCCGTATCTTGCGTATAGCTATATCGCGATAATAGCTCAGTTCCCCTTTCAATCTCTTCAGGTGTAGCCCTATTAAAAAAAGAGGCGACTATCTCTTCTTCTGCATCAGGATATTTTGCTATTAATTTCCCTAAAAGAGCAATGTTTTGATCTACTAGGTTTGTATTTAAATATTTAAAACTTGCATGGAGAACTGAGAAGAGGATAAGTATAGATATGATTTGTATAATTACAATAGACATTATTGTGTTCTTGTATTCAGGATTTTTTAATAGATTGTCCACGGTGTGAGCTCCTTTCTAGTTTTTGATCACGTCTTTATTCCACTTATATCCTAGGCCTCGGACGGTTATTATATATTCAGGTTTTGCTGGGTCGATTTCTATCTTTTCTCTGAGTCTACTTATATATACAGATAATGTGTTGTTATCTACGAAATCGCCGGCGCTATCCCATAGATCTTCAAATAGTATGTTCCGTGTGAGTACTTGGTGGGGATGGTTCATAAAGACGGTAAGTAGGCGATATTCGGAAGGCGTTAAAAATAGTTCCTCTCCACATTTCACTACTTTATATTGGCTTGGATAGAGTACGATCTCACCAGATGCAAGGTTTAAATCCAATTTATTGGCACTTTTTGACCGTCTCAGAACGGCTTTTATACGTGATACCAGTTCTTTGACCCTAAAGGGCTTTGTGATATAGTCGTCTCCTCCTATGTCAAGGCCCATTACAATATTGACCTCTTCATCACAGGCAGTCAGAAAAATGATGGGTGTATCTGTCTTTGCTCTAATTTCTTTGCAAAGTTCATAGCCATTGCCATCGGGTAGCATTATATCTAGTATTATAAGGTCGAAAGCGCTATCCCTTAGGAGAGTTCTAGCTTCCTTTATATTATTTGCGAGGGACACGTGGAATTGTTCTTTTTTCAGTGTATAATCTATACCCATAGCTAGGGCAGAATCGTCTTCTACAATGAGAATATTTGCCATATATATACCTCCTATACAGCGTTTTATATAGTATTTTCTCACCTATGTTCAGCTATGTCAATTATGGGATACATGGAAAAAGTCAAAAGTAGAGTTTAGACATTCAAATTTTCCAATGGAAAGACCATAATAGTCTTTCAAAAAGTCATGTTTACTCCATCTTACTGATGATATGTTTACACAATCTTGCTAAAATCATGCTTATTCAGTTTTACTAAAGTCATGTCTACTTAATCTTACTAAAATCATGCTTATTCAATTCTACTAAAGTCATGCTTATTCAAACTTACTGGTGATATGTTTTTATAGGAAGGGTGAGTGGTCTATAAATATCAGGTGTGGTATAAAAATATAGCTGCAATTTATCTGCAGCTATATTTACCATCAATCTTTAGTTGGAAATTTAGATCCTGCTTCTTTGTCTACAAATACGGTGACATTTGGGTGGAGTTGCAATACAGATGCAGGAACATCTGGAGTTATAGGTCCATATAATGCCTTAAGTATTGCATCTGCTTTGTCAGCACCTTTGGCAAGTAGTATGATCTTCTTTGCCTGCATTATAGTTTTTATACCCATGGATACTGCATGGGTAGGAACTTCATCTATGGAATCAAAAAATCTAGAGTTAGCTTCCCTTGTAGAAGGAGTTAGCTCAACTATACTGGTTACACTGTGAAATGGAGTTCCAGGCTCATTAAAACCAATATGGGCATTGTGGCCTATACCAAGTATTTGTACATCTATACCACCAACTGATTTGATCTTCTCTTCGTATTCAGTACATGCCTCGTCTAGGGATTCAGATAATCCATCAGGTATGTTGATATTCTCCCTTGACATATTCACATGGTCAAACAGATTTTCATCCATGTATGCATGATAGCTACAGGGATGATCGTAAGGAATTCCCACATACTCATCAAGATTAAAGGATATAGTTCGGGAGAAATCTAGCTCGTCATTTTTATGCATATCTATAAGCTGTTCATACATACCAACAGGTGTACCACCTGTTGCAAGCCCCAATACAGTATCAGGGTTTCTCTTTATATGATTAGCTAAATCCTCGGCGGCTTTTATATCTAATTCTTGTTCATTAGCACATATTATGATTCTCATAATAAAGTAGTACCTCCTTTTTGTTTATGTATCTATACTCTTTACATTCTAACACATTTTAATTATTTTGTTCAATTCTTTCAATAAAAAACAGCATAAAGTTGGTTAGTTTTGTCTATTGTGTTATATACATGGAGTACATACAATAGACATATATCCCTTAAGTCTAGCCAAAAATAGAATCATTTGGTTTTAAACTTGTTATTATTTGGATAGATATATATTATATAGGCGTGGAGTGGTATAATATATGGGGGACTAAGTAAACAAACAGATGGAAAGGGTGATTGGATGCCTTTAAATGCATATATAGAAGACAGCAGGGAAGAGCTCATAAAGACAGTACAAGAGCTTATCTCTATACCCAGTGTGGGTGGAGGAGAGGCGGCAGAAGGTAGACCATTAGGTGAAGGGCCTGGCAAGGCATTAGAGTATGTATTGGATTTGGGTAGGAAACTAGGTTTTAAAGTAGGCAATATAGATGGTTATGCAGGATATGCTGAGATAGGCACAGGGGACGATACAATGGCTATACTTTCCCATTTAGATGTGGTTCCAGCAGGTGATGGTTGGACCTATCCACCATTTAGTGGAGAGATCCACGACGGGAAGATATATGGGCGAGGTGCCATTGACAATAAAGGACCTACAATTGGTGCCATGTATGCCATGAAAGCTGTATTAGAGTCGGGGCTACCCATAAATAAGAGGGTGCGTATAATATTTGGTACAGATGAAGAGAGTGAGTGGCGAGGGATTAAGCGCTATCTAGAAAATGAGCCTATGCCAGACTTTGGTATAGTTCCCGATGCTAACTATCCTGTCATACATGCTGAGAAGGGTATTCTATCTATAGCTCTAAAAAAGAGATTTGACGGAGAAGAAAAATCATCGGATATTGAATACATAAAGGGTGGAAATAGAGATAATATGGTCCCAGATAGATGTGAATGTTCCTTCATAGCTAAACGGGATAGTGATAAGATTCTCACACATTTAAATACTTTTAAAGAATATGCCAAATATGACATGAGAGCTGACTTTGACTCGACAGATGGCAAGCTTTTCATAGAGTCAGTGGGAAAGAGTGCTCATGGAAGCACACCACAGCTAGGTGTAAATGCAATAGGTCAGATGCTTGCTTTCCTATGTACTCTAGGATTGGAAGAGGGCCCTATGGAATCTTTCATAATGTTCTTAAACAATAAGATAGGGATGGATACCAAGGGAGATATGCTCGAAATAGCAGGTAGTGATGAAGTATCAGGTGATCTCACAGTAAATCTAGGTGTTGTGGATATAGATAGAGAGAGGGGAATAGCCCTTATAAATATTCGCTATCCTGTCACATATCAGCTAGAGCAGATTATAGAGAAAATATATGAGGTTGCAGGAGAATATGGTGTAGAGGTTGAGATAACGGGACACAATCCTCCACTATATGTGCCTAAAGACGATGAGCTTGTTAAAAAGCTCTTAGATATATATAGTGAGATGACAGGCGAGGATGCAGAGCCTATTACTACAGGAGGCGGTACATATGCTAGAGCTTTAGATTATGCAGTTGCGTTTGGTGCCCAGTTTCCTGGTAGACCAGATCTTGCTCATCAAAAGGATGAGTATATAGACATAGAAGCTCTTATGCTCCACACTAAGATATACGCAAGAGCAATAGCAGAGCTTGCCAAATAAACTACATCATATTGGAAGATTCATGTTGCAAGAGCCATCTTTTGATGTCTGTGCCACCTGAATATCCACCTATACTTCCGTTTGAAGTAAGTATCCTGTGACAGGGTACTATTATGGGGGTGGGATTTGCTCCACATGCTTGTCCCACTGCCCTGTATGCATTGGGATTTCCGGCTTTTTCAGCAATATCGCCATAGGTGGAAGTATGGGCATAGGGAATTGTGAGTAGCGCTTGCCATACTTTTTGTTGGAAGGGAGTACCTTCCATGTCTAAGGCTAGCTCAAATGAAGTACGACTACCATCGAAATATTCTAATAGCTGGACTTTAGCTGCGTTAACAAGGTCGAGTTTTTTAGTATCTTTAGGAAATTCAGTTTTTTTATTATGAACTATTCTTTGTAGCAAAGATATACCTTTAATGCCTTTAGAAGAGGCGGATATTGTCATCCAGCCTATAGGTGTATGCATGGTTTCTCTATAGTAGTTGTTCATCAATAAGGCCTCCTATGCTAGATTCAATTTTTATGAAATTGTCACTGAGTTATTTGATGATTTTTGAGATAAATTACGAAAGACTCACAAAAGCTATTGCAATAATATGCAATCTATATTATAATTATAAAAACTTAAATCATATAAATTCGACTAAAACCAAGGATAATAACTATTAGCACGAATAGTTGTTATCCTTATAATATATCAAAAATAAAATGCTGTGAAGGGAAGAGTAGAGATTTTGTTCTAGGCAACAGAGAGTCGGGAGAGGTGAGAGCCGACGCTATAGACATATCTCGAATATCCTCCCAGAGCTATTGGGCTGAAGTGATAGTAGGTCTAATCGGTATGTATCCGTTATAGTACAGGGATATAAATCGCTAGTTTTAGCAATCGTATCCTTATGAGGCCTTTTTTCGCAAGGAATAGGCAAAACTGGGTGGTACCACGGAAATCTTTCGTCCCATGGGGAGGCGGAAGATTTTTTATTTTGCATAAAATAGATAGGAGGAAGAGAGATGAAGAGGATTAAAGGAGCCCAGATTTTTATAGAGTGTTTGAGGGAGCAAAATGTGGATACTATATTTGGATATCCGGGTGGGGCAGTTCTACCCATATATGATGCCTTATATGATGCAAAAGACATAAGGCATATACTGACTGCTCATGAACAAAATGCCACCCATGCTGCAGATGGCTATGCACGGGCGACAGGGAAGGTAGGTGTGGTGCTTGTGACCTCAGGTCCGGGAGCAACCAACACAGTGACTGGTATTGCAACTGCATATATGGATTCGGTGCCCATTGTGGTATTTACAGGACAAGTGGCCACCCCACTTATAGGAAGGGATTCGTTTCAGGAGGTAGATATAAAGGGGATTACAACGCCAATAACTAAGCATAACTTTATTGTAAAGGATGTACAAGAACTTGCAGATACCGTAAGAAGAGCATTCTGGATTGCGGGTTCTGGTCGTCCTGGACCTGTACTTGTGGATATACCTAAGGATGTACAGATGGCAGAGGCAGAATATACAAAAGGTCTTTACAATGTACCATATGTTGACAATGCTCCATATAATAAAGGAGAGTTTGAGGAATCATTGGCAAAGGCAGTTGAACTCATACAGAGGAGTGAAAGACCAGTTATATTGGCCGGTGGAGGCGTTGGTATATCAAGGGCCAGTAAAAGCTTAGTTGAGTTTGCCGAGCATATAGATTCTCCCGTGGCATCAACTCTCATGGGACTTGGAAACTTTCCTGCCAATCATAGATTATTTCTTGGCATGACGGGTATGCATGGCAGTCGATATGCCAATTATGCATTGACAAAGGCCGATCTCATAATTGCAATAGGAACACGATTTAGCGACAGGGTAGTAAGCGATTTAGAGAAGTTTGGGTTAGGAACAAATATAATACACATAGATATTGATGCGGCCGAAATAGACAAAAATGTGAGATCCCATGTATCATTGCTTGGCAATGCAAAGGATATAATAGAAGAGCTCAAGGTGGGAGTGTCAGAAAAAACCCACAAAAAGTGGTTAGGTAAGATAGAAATATGGAGAGGAACCCATCCCTTAAAGAAAAATAGTTCTAGCTATTTAAGCCCACAATATATAATAGAGACTCTCAGTAACCTAACGGAAGACAGGGCCGTAATAACTACGGAAGTAGGGCAGAATCAAATGTGGACGGCACAGTTCTATAAGTTTACAAGGCCTAAGACATTTATAACATCAGGGGGACTTGGAACTATGGGTTATGGTTTGGGTGCGGCTATTGGAGCATGTATAGGCAATCCTAATATGCAAGTGATAAATATAGCAGGTGATGGAAGCTTTAAGATGAATCTCACAGAGTTTGGCACGATATCTAGATATAACTTGCCTATAATACAGATTGTATTTAACAATCATAGTCTAGGAATGGTGCGTCAGTGGCAAAGTCTGTTTTTTGAAAAGAGGTACTCATATACTTCTTTTAAGCAGGAAGTAGATTTCATAAAGCTTGCACATGCATTTGACATAGAAGGAATACAAGTGACAGCAAACGATGAAGTAGAAGACGCTTTGAGGTATGCATTGGATAAGAGGGGGCCCATTATTCTAGAGTGCCGTATACATCCAGATGAGATGGTATTTCCAATTGTACCTCCTGGTGAAACCATAGATGTGCTTATAGATTAGAGATTTTAAATGCGAAAGATAATTTGAACTATTACATTAAACAAGATGAGTTTTCTGAATTATTACATTAAATGTAGCAAATTTTTTCAGGGGTCGTGTCACAAATGTTTGACTCCTCTAGAAAATTTTTAAGACATTTTAAAAATGTTTATTGAATTTTGCCAAATTAGATGGTATAATTCACATTATAGTACATCCTTGCTCTGTCGTGTGCAGGGCCATAGACCATAAGGAGGTGAATAAGTAGTGCGCAAATATGAGACAATGTATATAATAGATCCCACAGTTGAAGAAGATGCAATTCAAGAACTCGTGGAGAGATTTTCAAATCTTGTAGTAGATCAAGGTGGAGAAGTAGACAAAATAGATGAATGGGGAAATAGAAGGCTTGCCTATCCTATAAAAGACTATAAGGAAGGCTATTATGTTGTAATGAACTTCAGTGGTGGGTCCGATGTCCCCAAGGAGTTAGAGAGAGTATATAAGATTACAGATAGCGTACTCCGTTATTTGATCATAAGGGAAGATGATTAAAGGAGCTGATTTTTTATGTTAAATAAGGTAGTGCTCATTGGTCGGCTGACCAAGGACCCAGAGATCCGATACCTTCCCAGTGGTGTAGCAGTTACAACCTTTTTCCTTGCAGTAAACAGGAATTTTACCAACCGAGAAGGAGAGAGGGAAGCAGACTTTTTACCTATAGTCACATGGAGGGGATTGGCTGAGACTTGCGGCAAATATCTTGCAAAAGGCAGATTGGTTGCCGTCTCAGGCAGGATACAGACCCGAAATTATGAAACTCAGACAGGAGAGCGTCGCTATGTAACCGAAGTAGTAGCTGATGAAGTGCAGTTTTTAGATTGGGGCGACTCATCGGATCGGGAAACACCAGATGATAATTATGCTCCAGCTGATCCTGTAGACGATACACCAGGATTTCAACCTATTGACGGAGAGGACGACGAACTACCATTTTAGTTAAAGGAGGTAATATAAGATGAGTGATGGCGCTAGAAGACCTAGAAATAGAAGATCGCGCAGAAAGGTATGTGTATTCTGTGTAGATAAATCAAACGAGATAGATTATAAAGATGCGGCAAAGCTAAAGAGATATATAACAGACCGGGGAAAGATACTTCCAAGGCGTATATCAGGCAATTGTGCAAAACATCAGCGAGAGCTGACTATCGCAATTAAGCGTGCACGGAATATTGCCTTGTTGCCATATACAACAGAGTAAAATTAAAAGCACACCATTTAATAGAATATGGTGTGTTTTTAATTTTATATCACTTAAGAGGCAGATATATGAGAAATCTTGGTTAGCGTTGACAAAGTTTCTGTGAGAATATAGAATTGATTTAAAGTAAATCTTGTTTGGATGGTGAATTGAAATGCCTAGGGGTAAGGAACGAGGAATAGATATAGCTAGAAATATGAGGCTTATAGAGTGGCTTAAGAGTGAAATTTTGTCATCTGTATCTAAATTTTTCACATTGCTTACTAATGGAGTAAAGGGCACTCAAGATGCCCTAATTGACTGTATGGCCAATATAATACTTGTATCTTACCTCTTGGGTAGGCGCCTAGGTATACATTATGGAGAGATAGACAAACGAATAGGCGAGAAGATAAGACTTGGTATACTCGATGAACATGATATAGAGACGGAATATGGTGATCTTTCAGAGTTAAGCGAGTATATAAAACAGACAAGAGAATGATTATGGAGTGTTGTATTATATGAGAGATACTAGAGAAAATCCGATTTTACACAGTATATTTGTGGCTATCATATGTACACTGGTAATAGTGGGACTTAGTCTGCTCCCCGCATTTAATTTCCTTATTTTTTTATGTTCTATTCCCATTGTGGTGTTGGCAGAGCGAAAAGGGCAATTTTTTGCAGTATTGTCCCTTGCAATCATAGGTATTTTAATTGGATTTATAGATATTTATGTTAGCTTACTCATAGTAATTACTTATGCGTCCATGCTAATTGCAGTGCCATATGTAATACGAAAAAGATTAGAGTTAGCTGATAGTTTGGCAATATGCTCCGGCGCAGCCCTCGTAGCTATGGTGATATCTTTAAAAATCCTCTCTCTTATGGTAGGCCAGGATATATTTACCTATACATGGGACTTCATGCGTGAACTAACTGCCCAAGATAATGAAGTTATATCTAATATATTGGAACTATATAAATCTATAGGGATATTAGACAATGCAATAACTTCCATACAGTTTGGAGAACTATTGATAGATCGATTCAAGCTTTTGACTCCATCTATGTTGATAATATCCTCTATAATATATGGTGGCAGTAACTTTTTGTTATCAAGACGGATACTAAAACGATATAATATATATGTGCAGGATATTCCAGAATTCAGTAGATGGAAACTTCCAAGGGGAACCACTAGGGGTTTTATTATAATTCTTATACTATCATCTTTGGGTTTGCGGATAGGCCTTAAAAACTTTGATGTTGTGGTAGCTACTGTGTCTATGTTATTTACCTTCATATTTTCGATACAAGGTCTGGCTATTCTAGTTTTTATTTTAAAACGGACAAAGATTCCCAAACCCCTACGATATATAATAAATATATTTTCCTTTTTGCTACTCAAATCCCCTCTTAGTATTGTTGGTGTCTTTGACCAGATATTTAATATACGTGGTATAGAAAATGGACCTAAAAATAATGCCTAAGAAAATAATTTAACTATGGCGGTGAAATAAGCAGATGAAGGAGTTTATGAAGAAAGTAAATATTCCAGAGATACGTATTTATATATGGTATATTTTATTACTTTCTTTAGTGCTATTTCTCTATAATTGGCGCATTGGTATTATAGCGATAATCATATGGGCGTGTTTTATATATTATGATTATAGGGTAAGGGAGCGATATAAAGAGGAGTGGGCTACCCACCTAGAGACTCTAACAGAGAATATTGATTGGGCAACTAAAAATGCGGTTATAAGTATACCCATGCCATTGGTGGTCCTTGAAGCTGACGGTTCGATCACATGGTATAATCCCCGATTCAGCGAGATAATGGAAAACAAAAAGATGTTTGATAAAAATATTACTGAATATGTACCGGAGCTTAAACTCAACAACATACTCTCTGATACCACTACAAATTCAAAGCTCATACAACATAATACACGATGGTATAACGTACTATGGGTACCTGTTGAGATAGACGCCTTGGCCAAAGAATCCAGGGCTATAGTGCTCTTATATTGGGATGATATAACCGATGAGATAGAGCTAAAGAAAAAATACGAGGAAGAACAGATGGTAATAATAAGCATGCAGGTGGATAACTACGATGAGGTAATGGCAAATACTGAGGATACTAGAAAGCCTGCAGTGCTTGCTGAGATTGACGGCAAGGTCGGGAAATGGGCAAGTTCCTTGAAGGCCAGTTGGCGAAAGTACGATAGAGATAAGTTTATTATTGTAACGGAGAATAAATATCTACAGAAGGTAGAGGAAAAGAAATTTGATATATTAGATATGATCCGCGAAATAGACGAGGGTAATCAGATACCTGTTACATTGAGCATAGGTGTGGGCGCCGGAGGTGATAGTCCGGGGCAGTGTAATAGCTATGCAAAGTCCGCTATTGACTTAGCTTTAGGCAGAGGTGGCGATCAGGCAGTCATAAAGCGAGGCGATAAGCTTTTATTCTATGGTGGAAAGACTAGAGCAGTAGAAAAGCGAAGCAAGGTGAAGTCAAGGGTAATATCAAATGCATTGAAACAACTCATGCACCAGGCAAGTGAGGTATTTATAATGGGGCATGAAGTTCCGGACTTGGATTCTATAGGTGCGGCCCTTGGTATATATAGATGTGCTAGACATATTGGGAAGGAAGCATATATAATACAAGGTAGAAATAGTATATCCGTCACACACCTTATGGAGAAGCTACTTGAGCAAGATGAATATAGGGATATCTTCATAAAGGCCCCACAGGCATTCGAGCATATGGATAGACGTAGCTTATTGGTGATAGTAGATACGCATAGGCCCAGTTTTACCGAGGCACCTGAACTCATAAAGGCTACCGATAAAGTTGTTGTAATAGATCACCATAGGAGAAGTGCAGAGTCTGTTGAGAACCCTGTACTGTCTTATCTAGAGCCATATGCATCCTCTACAAGTGAGCTGGTGACGGAGATAGTACAGTATTTCGATGAACAAGTAGAATTAGCGGATATTGAGGCTGATGCCTTGCTTGCTGGGATAACAATGGACACAAAGAATTTCACCTTTAAGACAGGGGTGAGGACATTTGAGGCTGCATCTTACCTGAGACGGAGAGGTGCAAATCCTACATCCATACGGCAATTTCTACAAGATGATATGGATGCATATATTGCAAGGGCACAGACAGTACGTAGTGCTGAATTTATAGAGAAGGGGATTGTAATATCCCAATGTCCTGCAGACGTCCAAAATGCGCCCCTCATAGCTGCGCAGGCAGCCGATGCATTGCTTACAATAAGGGGTATAAATACATCATTTGTATTGGCAAGGAGAAGCGATCATATACTCATAAGTGGTCGTTCACTTGGAGAGGTAAATGTACAATTAGTACTAGAGAAATTAGGTGGCGGTGGTCATTTGACTATCGCAGGAGCGCAGCTTGAAGGGATTAGTATGGAAGAGGCCAAATCAAGGCTTGAAGAAGCTATATATGAATATTTAAGGGAAGGTGAAAAGTGATGAAAGTAATACTTTTAGCAGATGTAAAAAATCATGGTGTAAAGGGCGATGTAGTAGATGTAAGCCCTGGATATGCGAGGAACTATCTATTGCCTAGGAACCTTGCAGTGGAAGCCACTGAAAAGAATATGGCAAGATTAAAGAACAAAAAGAGGGCGGAAGCTAATCGCAAGGAACAGGAATTGGCTGAAGCCAAGGAGGTTGCAAAAAAACTAGAGGGGATCAAGGTTACCTTAAAGGCGAAAAGTGGAGAGAATGGTAAACTCTTTGGTTCAATAACTAGTAAGGAGATAGGCGAAGCGCTGAAAGAACAACATGGTATAGATTTGGACAGGCGGAAAATAGTCCTCAATGAGCCGATAAAGACTTTAGGAGAGTTAGAATTAGATGTAAAGATTTATCCTGAGGTCACTGCTAAACTCAAGATATCTGTAGATGCTGAATAGAGAGTATATATGGGAATAAGGGGATGAATGGATGGTGCTTATATGAGTGATACTATAGTGCGCATGCCACCGTACAGTCTTGAGGCAGAACAGTCAGTATTAGGTTCTATGATGATAGATAAAGAGGCCATAGCTGCTGCTTCAGAGATATTGACAAGTGACGATTTTTATTCAGATGGACATAAAGAGATATACAATGCAATACTCAGTATGTATGAGCAGGGTGAGCCAGTTGATCTAATTACTTTGACCGAGACATTGAGGCAAAGGGGTACTCTTGAGGGTATAGGGGCAGCTTATATAACAGAGCTATCTATGGTAGTGCCAAGTACTGCCAACGTTAAGTACTATATACGTATTGTGGAAGAGAAGGCCATATTGAGGCGCCTTATAAAGGCATCAAATGACATTATAAAAGATAGCTATGAGGCACAACAAGAAGTAGATATCATATTAGATGAGGCAGAGAAACGTATTTTTAAAATTTCAGAGCGCCGAAGCAGAGCAGATTTTGAACCTATAAAAGTGGCTCTGCTAGATGCTTATGCCCAGATAGAGGAGTTATCTAAAAATAAAGGGAAAATAGTGGGTGTACCCACGGGATTTACTGACTTTGATCTCATGACGGCTGGGCTCCATCCTTCGGATTTTATACTCATAGCTGCTCGTCCATCCATGGGTAAGACAAGCTTTGCCCTAAATATTGCCCAATATGCAGCTGTAAATGAAGGTATTCCTGTGGCAATATTTAGTTTGGAGATGTCGCAATCGCAGTTGGTTCAGCGTATGCTTAGTTCTGAGGCAAATGTAGAGCTACAAAAGGTGCGGACTGGGACTTTAGATGATACAGACTGGATAAAGTTAGTGCAGGCGGCAGGTCCACTATCCAAAGCACCCATATTTATAGATGATACTCCAGGCATATCAGTTATGGAGATGCGCTCGAAGGCACGACGCCTTAAGCTAGAACATGGTCTAGGTATGGTGGTCATAGACTATCTTCAGCTCATGTCAGGGCGAGGCCGTGCAGAGAATAGGCAGCAGGAGATATCAGAGATTTCCCGTTCCCTAAAGGCTCTTGCCAGAGAGCTAGATGTTCCAGTGGTCACCCTATCGCAACTTAGCAGGGCACCGGAGGCAAGGACAGATCATAGGCCCATGCTCAGTGACCTTAGAGAGTCAGGTGCCATTGAACAAGATGCAGATGTAGTAGTTTTTTTATACAGGGATGAGTATTATAATCCTGATACTGAGAGACAGAACATAGCAGAGGCAATAATAGCAAAGCAACGAAATGGCCCCACAGGGACAGTGGAGCTTGTATGGCTTGGACAATTTACTAGGTTTGCAAACTATGCAAAAAGTCGTCAGGGTTCCTGACGACTTTTTGAAACTATGCGTAAATCTTCACCTATGAATTTTATGAGCATTGTATTAGATGTATCAAATAGTCGAGAAGCTATCCTATCAGAATACCTATCTTGTATATCGCTTAAACTTAGATTAGTAGATAGAAATGTATGCTTATCAGTTAGAATTCGTTCATTCAGTATATTAAAAAGATCTTCTTGAGTGTAATTATTTCTCCTGGTTTCGGTACCTAGATCATCTATTATGAGGACATCCACATCAAATAGATAGGAGAGAAGCTCTAAGCTCTCTTCCTTATCGCTAAGGGAACTGTAGAATAGTCGGTCAAACAATTTATAGGAGGTTATTCGCATTACAGTATATCCTTTGTCCATTATGGCCTTGGCAAGGCAGTTTAATAGAAAAGTCTTCCCTAGGCCTGTCTTCCCAGTAAATAGTATTGTCTTTCTCTTGTTGTCTGGAAAATGATCTATATAGTCTAATAGACGTTCTTTCAAAGTCTCCATATACTCCCTTTGGGTTACTTTACTGCCTTTAGGATATGTGTTGGGAAACACACCAGGATCAAAGGTTTGAAAATTTTGTGTATCTAGATCTTGCATATCTGATAGGTGATAGGTATTTATGAGTATTTTCTGGGTAAGACATTTACACCTATCCTTTACCATATCCCCTACAAAACCTGTATCTTGACATATTGGACAGCGATATTTAGGAAGGAGATAGTCAGCAGGGAAACCATGCTCTATCAGTAGCTCCCTTTCTTTTTTTCTCAGGGCCTTGACCTTTTCTTTGAGATAGGGGATGGTTGAATCCATATCTTGTGGATTGTTTATGACATTTCTAGAGGCTGCTCCCATGAGCTCTATTAGTTTGTTTTGGAGCTCCTCCATCTCAGGTATTTTGTCAAATACCTCATTTTCTTTCTGGATTAAGGCTTCCTTTTCTCTAAGGCGTAGGTTGTCATATTCTTTTAAGATATCTTTAATAATCCTATCCTTCATATTCAATCCCCTTCAATGTCTTCAAATAGTGATTCAAGCTCATCATCAGTGTATTTATGTTGCTCAAATTTATTGAAGTCAACTTCTTTTTTAAGGCCTGCGCTACCTTGCTTTGCTACTTTGGCACCACTTTTATGACGTTCATGGTCTTTCTTTGCTTGACTGACAGTTCTTATATTGTCGTTATACCAATTTTCAAGGATCTTATGCATAAAAGGTAATTTATTTTGAGCTTTTATTGAATATTCTGCAGCAAGAAGTATTACCTCAAAGGGCATATTCCATTCATCTGTCCACTTTATAAATAGTCGTCTATCGGCTGGAGTAGGTGAACGATTTTCACCTGCTCTATCGAGGATTGCCCTTATATCCATATCGAGTTTTCTTTTCCTATCTATATATGCCTTTATATCGGCATAGGTGCGAAGGTCATAGTCTAACCACTTCTGTAGCAATACATCTAGATCTTCAAAAGTATTGGTCTTATTTCTTACGCATTGCTTACAAGCTATCAATATTACAGAGTGTTCTATCTGCCATTTTTCTGTCCATTTAACATATAGCTCTTGATGTTCTGGGGTAGCGGTTACATTACTTTGACCTAAGTTGTACAGAATCTCTCTTATCAAGTGATTCACGGACTTTCTAGATGATTGATAAGTTCTTATCTGCTGTGGCGTTTTTAGCCCCCGACCGTACATATTCTCTAATACCTTATCGAGGTATGCAAAATTAGGGGACTGCACTTTAGCAGTTTCTCTGCAAGCTTGTAGTATAGAGTTTAGAGAAAATCCCCAGACATCGCGCCATTTCTTGTAGAGTTCTAGCTCAACTTTTGAAGGGGCCCTATGTATTCCTAGATATTTTAGAACAGCCACTGTATCTTTATAACAATTTTCACTTGTCTGTATGTATTCTTCTGCTTTTTGTAGTGTATCTATGCTATCTTTTGCCCACTGTATCGCAACTTTGTCTAGGTAGTTTATGCTGAGATTAGGTCCTTTTTTAGATAGATAGAATTGTATCATCATAAGTATCACTTCTTTTGGGAGGTTTAGCACTTCTATCCAATCATAGATTTTAATATACTCCTGAGGAGTTAATAGCCTGGAGCCAAATATTAGTTGAAGATTCTGATTGAAGTCCTTGTACTTATATAGGGTTTTTTCAATATTATAATTTTTATTGTAGACTACATCCTTTATATTATAATATTGTATGGATGATATGGTATTTTTATTCCATTCTAGCTTTAAGATTCCCTGTCTCTCCCAATATTGGAATGCGTTTTCCACCATGTCTTTTTCCATATTAAGATCACGGGCAAATGAACTTATATCCATATGATGCCCATTATAACATTGGCTGAGACCATATATATATACTTTGACAAAATCTCCTGGAGCCCTTAACATAAACTCCTGTATAAATATATTTTCTAGAGGAGTTACATCAAATATTTTGTAGTTATCGGCAAAAGAACACAGGTGCATAACATCATCCTCGTTTTCTAATAATGTAAATATATATTATCATAAAAAATATTATTTTCAACTTCCACCATGGGGCTTTTAGTGAACTATATACATGTATTTTTATAGAAAATTCATGATATAATAATAGAGATTAGGTTATATATAGACAAAAGGCTTAAAATGTCTATCTATTATAAAAACTAGTTGAACTATATCTATAGTAAGTGTATCATATAGAAGAAACTAACTATTAGTAGAGAACTTATAGGGAGGTTTAGAAGATGGCTAAGATTACAAAGGATATGACAATAGCTGAGGTTTTAGTTATGGACAGAGATACAGTACCTATTTTCATGCAATTTGGAATGCATTGTCTAGGTTGTCCTGCATCCTCTGGTGAAAGTATAGAAGAAGCTTCGGCAGTACATGGAATTAATGCTGATGAACTTGTAGAAGCCTTAAATGACTTTATACAGGGAAAAGAAGCATAGAGAGACATTATGAAGGACTTCTCCACAATAATATGTGGAAGAGTCCTTCTGTTTTCCTTATCGTGAATGCATTCACAGTTTTATTGATAAGTATTGCATTTAATTATACAATCAACCATCTATAAAAAAATTAAAAATATGGTTGACAACTTACTAAGTTTGTTGTAATATATAATTTGCCCGCGAAAAGAGGGGAAGTTAAACAATATGTGTTCGCATTAGTGACCCCTTAGTCAAGTGGTTAAGATACCGCCCTTTCACGGCGGTGACAGGGGTTCGAATCCCCTAGGGGTCACCATTTACGCATAACAAAAATATGGCCCGGTAGTTCAGTTGGTTAGAACGCTAGCCTGTCACGCTAGAGGCCGAGGGTTCGAGTCCCTTCCGGGTCGCCATATGCTGGCGTAGCTCAATTGGCAGAGCAGCTGACTTGTAATCAGCAGGTTGCGGGTTCGAGTCCCATCGCCAGCTCCAGTTAAAAGGGGCTGTTGCAAAACAGCCCCTAGACAAAAGCCTCGCGAAATCGAATAGATTTAGCGAGGCTTTTGCGATATAATTATATCATGAAAAACAATCTAACACGTGTATTTAATACTACACTAAATAATAAAAATTTACAACTAAAAATGAATTTTAATACCGAAATTTATGTAAAAGACGATGGGAAGGTACAACTGGTGGAAAATTTAATTGAGGAGATGAATTTAAACAAACTAAAATCCACTTATTCCGGAAAGGGGAGAAGTCCAGTTGTAAATCCCGTAACTATGTTAAAGGTTCTTTTGTTTTGTTACAGTGAAGGCGTTTTTTCATGTAGAGATATCGAAAAAATGTGTAGGTATGATCTTAGAGTAATATATCTTTTAGCTGGACAACCTGCTCCTAATTATTCGACAATAAATAGATTCAGAAAACGCTTACAACCCTTATCTGAAAACATCTTAGAGCAATTTATTAATATTCTATTAGAAGATAAGCATATTGATTTATCAAGTATCTATATAGATGGAACTAAGATAGAGGCAAATGCCAATAAATATACTTTTGTATGGAGAAAATCTGTAGAACGGTATCAAAAGAATCTTAAGGAAAAAATCATAAAAGAGTTTAACATGGACGAAAACTCTAATTTAGGAGATGTGACCAATTTCTTAAAGTACCAGTTTAATTCAATACGAAACATCTGTAGAGAGAAAAAGATTAAATTTGTCTTTGGTAGAGGTAGGGCCAAAACAGAGGAACAAAGAAAATATGAACTTTATGAAGGCTGGATAAAAAAACTAAAAGAGTATGCTAGGCATCTAGAAATAATGGGAGAAAGGAATAGCTACTCGAAGACAGACAATGATGCAACGGTTATGAGGATGAAAGATGACCATATGAGAAATGGACAATTAAAGCCAGGATATAATATTCAGTTTGCTACTACAGGTCAGTTTATTGTTGGCGCTTATGGCTCTCATC
>CALKWW010000111.1 GCA_938003945.1 uncultured Bacillota bacterium
TTCAATTCTATTGGTAATTTCTTACTCTAAATCCCTACGGTAATTTTACGCTAACACATTCTAGCTTTTCGCATTTTGCAACTATAAATTGCATCAAAAATCTAATGTTCAAATGTTCATACAAAAAAATCAAACTGTATGGAGCTATCAAGTACATTCACTTGTAGCATTTTATTGACCATTTACATATCAAGTACTAAAATTATTGATTCCTCTATTGTTTTGAAAAAATACGGAGATTCAAAAATTGGGCGCCCTTGCTAATTGCAAAGGATAATGATAGAATAAAAGGTGTTTTTATTAGATTCGTTTTTTGCTTGAAGGAGGTGTACTTTACCATGGCAAGAGTTTGCGATGTTTGTAATAAAGGATTAAATTTCGGAAATAAAGTAAGCCATTCCAATCGAAAGGCGAGGCGAGCTTGGGCACCAAATATAAAGCGTGTTAGAGTTGTTGCCAACGGTTCCCATAAGACAATAAATGTCTGTACCCGATGCCTACGATCTGGAAAGGTGGAAAGGGCTCTTTAATATAAAAAAGGCTTCATTGACAAAGCACATTTGCTTTTAAATGAAAGCCTTTTTTATAATTTGATAATACATTACCATCTCTGTTTTAATATAAAGCATCCCAATATTATGAGCAAACATCCAATTATACATACCCATATCCAAAAGGGTATATACGATACTATAAGAATTATTCCAGCTATTATGAATAAAATTGCAAATAGCATTTTTACAATATATGAATCCATAGGGCGTCTTTTCAAATCTTTCACATCCTGACTATACTACTGATCTATAATATGCAGTATGAGGATATGAAGTTACATATGACAATAAAAAGCTTTTCGTAGAGCATAATAGATAAAAATTGTTATCTATATACTCTCGAGTTATAGACTAAAAACTTAGACAATTTGGGTCTTTAGAAAACATAAAAAACAGTGAATCCTGTCATTAAACAACAAAGGCAGGTTTTACAAAAATACTTTAAATGACTAATCTTTGGTCTGTATTGCCAAAAGCCAGCCTTCTTTTATTGTAATTTTAACGCTTTCACCAATAAATTCATTGCTCACCCCAATGGGATAATCCATAGTTAGTATCTTGTCTCTTATTGGATATTTAAGCCCACATGTAGACATTATATGGACAGGTCCTCCAAAGGGTAAGAGAGATAGTAATTGTCCCTTCTCACCGCTAAATTCCAAAACTTTATTTGAGATAGTAATTTTGTTTTTAGCATCCATTACACATCCAGATATACCTCTAGTCGCCATCCTATATAGGAGCATAACATTGGCATAAGAGTGATCCCATCTACCACCTAGTGCTCCTACTAGCACTATCTCATCTGCTCCCATTTCCATAGCACTATCCACGGCAATTTGGGTGTCAGTTGCATCTTTTTCAGTGGGAAATCTTTGTGCAGGAACTCCCATATCTTTGTATTTCTCCAGCATAGAAGAAGAGGCTGAATCTAGGTCTCCCACTATAAGATCTGGTACCATTCCCATGGCACTTGAGTGCCTTATGCCTCCATCAGCACATATTATATAGTCATACTCTTCGAGCTCTCTTTTCATATGTGAATAATTTTCAATATAGCCATTTGTAAATATTAACACCTTCATAGACTTGCCCTTTCCCTCATCTTATCTATTATAGCCCGTCTATCGGAAGCACTAAAGATGGCAGAACCAGCTACAAATATATTCGCCCCTGCATCAGAAATCGTGTCTATGTTGGCCAAGGATATCCCACCATCAACTTGTATATTGACATCGGCTCCTCTAGAGACTATCATCTCCTTTAAAAGTGTTATTTTGTTGAGCATAGAAGGTATAAACTCTTGTCCACCAAAGCCTGGGTTTACTGTCATAATAAGCACCATGTCTATCTCATCTAAGACATATTCTAGTACATCTATAGGTGTCGATGGATTTAGAGCTATTCCTACATTTATGCCCCTCTCTTTTATATACATAACCGATCTGTGTAGATGGGGCAATACCTCGGCATGAACGGTTATATTATCCACTCCTGCATCTACGAATTCATCTATAAAATCCATTGGATTATCCATCATAAGATGTGCATCAAACGGCAATTCAGTAATATTCCTTATAGCCTTGACAATAGGTGGACCTATTGTAAGATTTGGTACAAAATGACCATCCATAACATCTATGTGAATCAAGTCAGCTCCTGCTTTATCTAAAGAGCTTATCTCTTCACCAAGTTTCGAAAAATCTGATGATAATATGGATGGTGCAATCTTTTTCATCTGTATTCTACCCCACTTTCTTCTATCTCTTTTACTATTTTTATATAGCGCTCATATCTTCCTTTAGAGATACACCCCTTCTTTACATTTTCTTTAATACTGCAATCAGGTTCATCCCTATGTATACATCTCATTCCAAATCTACACTCATATTCATATTCTTTAAATTCAGGATAATAGTCCTTGACAGTTGTCGGATCAAGCTGGGATATGGACATAGAACTAAATCCTGGCGTATCTACCACCATGCCTCCATATGGGAGCGATAAAAGCTCTACATACCGAGTAGTATGCCGGCCTCTCTTTAACTTCTCACTTATATCTCCTATCTCTAGCTCCAAAGGTGGATGCAATGCATTGAGTAAGGAAGATTTACCAACCCCCGATTGACCTGCAAGGGTCGTTATACCATCACTAAAAGCATGAGCTAGTTCATCTATACCACTATGTTCTTTACATGAAACTGGAAATATGGGCCAACCAGTATCTGCATACATATCTATGATCTTAGCAATATATTCATGGTCTACTAAATCTATCTTATTAATTATTATTATAGGATTAATATCTTGTATACATGCATATATCGTAAGTTTATCTACTAATAGGTAGTCAGGAATAGGATCTTTAGGAGCAATTACTATTCCAATATAGTCAATATTTGCAACTGATGGCCTTATAAGTTTATTTCTCCTAGGAAGTATCTCCTCTATCATATCCTTACTTGGGGTTACTACCACCTTGTCTCCAACCATGGGCACTATACCATCTTTTCTAAATCGCCCTCTTGCCCTACATTCTACTACCTCCCCGTCTATTAACACATAGTAGAACCCACCTATTCCCTTTACAATTATCCCTTCTCTACCCATCTTAGACATCTTCCTTTTTTGTGAAATTTATCGTTATCTTTTTTCTCAGTTGACCATCTATATATATGTTATAATCCACTACTCCACTTTCCTTCAAATCAACTACTACAGCCCCTTCGTCAGTAGAATGTTCATTTTCGTAAACTACACTCTTGTCATCAGCTCTTTCTATCTTTACAGCAACCCTATCCTTCCCACCGTCTTTTTCATCTGTCAGTGGTATTTCCAATCTCTTGGGGTAATTAGGTTTACTACCTAAACTTACCCATAAATCTATCTCTCTATTTTCTTCAACATATACTCCAGCCTCTGGTTTCTGTTTGAGCACAATACCCTTTGGAACCTCATCGCTATATGATTCAAAAACTTCCCCTTGACTTAGATTATCGCTTATAATTAACTCCTTAACTGAGTCTATTTTTAATCCTGTATATTCAGGCACTTTAATAACACTGGTATCAGAACCATCACTTATTACAAGATCGATTGTAGTACCACTTAAAACCTCCGTGTCGTGTTGAATGCTTTGGGCTATCACCACTCCACGAGGATATTTATCATCAGGCCTGTATTCTCGTCCGGCTACTTCGAGCCCCTTCTCTTCTAGCTCTTTGACTGCTTCCTCCTCAGGCTTCCCCGTGACATTTGGAACTTTGATTGTCTTAGGTCCTAAACTCACTATAACTTTTACACTGGATAATATCTCTACGCTTGTACCTATCGCCGGTTGTTGAGATATTATATGACCCTCTTCAATATCCGTACTATGTCTATCCCCTATGATATCAAGGCTAAGCTGCTTATCTCGAAGTATACCTGATGCTTCATCCAACGATAACCCTTCAATGTCTGGAACTTCAACCTCTTTTATCATAAAATTATTCCTATATATGGAGATACCCATAAATATTAAAAAAACTAGTATCAATGCCATAGGAATTATAGAGAATAGTATTTTCTTCTTATTAGTATCTTTTACCTCAGCGTTACCCTCAGTGCCATTTGTTCCTGTATTCTGTACACCAATGGAAGGAATCGTCTGCGTCGGCATATCACTACTTATATTTGTTACCACAAAATCACCATCAGGCTCTATCAGTGAGCGCTTTAAATCATCTATCATCTCCTGCGCCGACTGATATCTCATACACTGTTCCTTCTCTAGCGCCTTTTTTATTATAGCCTGCAAACTCTTGGGGATATCGGTATATACACTATCTGGCCATTTTATAGTCTCTTGAATATGTTTCAAAGCGATAGATACAGCACTCTCACCATTAAAAGGAACAGAGCCAGTACACATCTCATATAGCACAACACCCAATGAATACAGATCTGATTTTTCATCCACATAGCCACCCCTAGCTTGCTCCGGCGAAAAATAGTGGACAGATCCCATCACATTGGATCCTGCCATGGTGATAGTGGCTGATGTAACTGCTCTAGCTATCCCAAAGTCAGCTACCTTAACACTACCATCATCACCCATCAATATATTTTGGGGTTTTATATCTCTGTGTATAATATTATTTTCGTGGGCATGCTTTATTGCAGAACATATGTGTAGGGCTATATCTATTGCTTCCCCTGGAGCTAACCTCCCTTTTTCCCTTATATAGTCCTTAAGTGTTCCTCCGTTTACATATTCCATTACTATATAGTATATGCCATCTTCTTCTCCCACATCATATATATTCACAATATTAGGATGGGCTAAACTAGCTGCTGCCTGCGACTCCCGTCTAAATCTAGCTACAAATTCCTCGTCTGTTACTAGTTCTGGCCTCAATATCTTAACTGCAACATATCTCTTAAGTAGATGACACCTTGCCTTGTATACAATTGCCATGCCACCATCGCCTATTTTTTCTATGAGTTCATATCTTCCTCCTAATAATTTCCCAAGCAAAGACGTCACCTCTCTTCTGCCACCTTGTCATATTTTACTATGACAACCGTAATATTGTCTATTCCGCCACCATCTAATGCCTTGCGCACCAAAATCTTGGCTAAATCTTCTGCATCAGAATTAGCAATAATTATAGAGTCGTCCATATCTTCAATATCCACATGCGCTACCAATCCATCTGTGCAAAGCAGTACTATATCGCCATCTTCTAAATCTATCTGATAATAATCTATTTCCACATCTCTATCAGTGCCTAGTGCCCTGGTTATCACATTTTTCTGGGGATGATGCTCAACTTCTTCTCTAGTAATGCTCCCATTTTCCAATAATTCTTGTACCAATGAATGGTCCCGAGTAATTTGATTTACAGTTTTATTCCGAAATAGATACCCTCTACTATCCCCTACATGTGCTATACATACTTTGTCACCATAAAAATATGCCATAGTGAGAGTAGTACCCATACCTTCATATTTTTCATCCATCAATGAATGATCATAGACTACCTTATTTGCCTGTTCAATAGATTGGTGCATTATATCTTTTACGTCGTCAAAAGTTGTCATATCACCAAAATGCTCATTAAAATAAGATGTAATCTCCCTTACAACCATCTTACTAGCAACATCACCGGCTCTATGCCCACCCATTCCATCTGCCACCATAAATAGACCATCGATTTTATATTTACAAGAAGGTATGTAGTATGAATCTTCGTTCTGCTTCCTAACTTTTCCCCTATGACTATATGCCCCAAACTCCAAAGCCATATTTCGTCATTCCTCCTTTGAACCGGACATATATCTATTCAAATAGTCACGTCTAAGCTGGCCACAAGCACCTTGAATATTATGTCCCAATTCTCTTCTCCTGGTCACTTGTATATTATAGGTCTTAAGTATATACATAAACCTATTTATATTCTCCTCACTACTCCTCTTATATTGGGAATCATGTATTTCGTTTATAGGTATCAAGTTCACATGACAGGCAAATCCCCTCAATCTCTTGGCAAGCTCTATTGCATGCTTTTCTCTATCGTTCACCCCATCTATCAATGCATATTCAAATGTCACTCGTCTACCGGTCTCTTCAAAATAGTGCTTTGAGGCCTCTATTATATCTTCTATATTATATCTATTTGCTATTGGCATTATAATCTGCCTTATGTTGTCATTAGGGGCATGAAGGGAAATCGATAAAGTAATTGCCAGATCTTCCTCTGCCAAACTATAGATCCCAGGTACTAGTCCGCAAGTAGATAAGGTAATATTTCTATGACTCATATTGAAGCCCAAAGGTTCATGGATAATCTTTAGAAATTTTAAAGTGTTATCATAGTTATCAAGGGGCTCCCCACTTCCCATCAAGACAATATTTTTAATAGCTCGCCCATCTCCGTCTATGCCTAAATCCATTTCTGCCGCCAACACTTGTGCAACCATCTCACCGGGTGTAAGATTACGTAAAAAACCTTCCTTAGTTGAGGCGCAAAACCCACACCCCATTCTACATCCTACTTGAGTGGATATACATATTGTATTGCCATATCCATATCTCATAACCACGCTCTCTATTATATTCTCATCCTCTAAGAGAAATAGATATTTAGAAGTAGACTTATCATGGCTATCTATCCTATCTAAAATTTTTAAAGGCTTTGACTTGAACTTCTGTGCCAGTAATCTCCTCGTCTCCTTGGAAATATTTGTCATGTCTTTGAAGTTTAAAACTCCCCGATAGAGCCATTGGTATATCTGCTCAGCCCTATAACGCTTTATATCCATCTTCTCTAGCTCATACGCTAACTCATCCATAGTTAAATCCAATATATTCATATTTTCAACTCTTCCTCCGTAATCGCGCTATAAAAAATCCATCTATGTCATCTCTTCCCGGCAGGATTTGTATCATCCCCCGAGATTTTACATTTTTCTTTAATGCCTCTGGCATAAAAGAAGATATTTCGTCTAACTCAAAATCAGTCCGAGTATCTAAAAATTCGTATATAATATTTTCGTTTTCATCCCTGTTTATGGTACATGTACTATATATAAGGATTCCATCTGGCTTTACATAGTTAGCACATGTATTTAATATATCCCTTTGGATATCAATAATCTTTTGTATACCTTTCTCTGTAATCCTAAGCTTTATATCTGGTTTTTTATGCATCATTCCCAACCCAGAACAGGGCACATCTAATAATACTTTATCATATAATTTTCGGTAGGTATCAGAAGGTACAGTGGCGTCTTTCTCCCTTGCCCTAACTATTGAGGTCCCCAAGCGCTTTGCATTTTTCTCTATAAGTGCCACCCTATGAGGATGAATATCCCAAGCATCCACTATCCCAACATTATTCATAATCTGTGCCATATAACAGGCCTTACCGCCTGGGGCACTACATGCGTCTAATACATGCTCTCCAGGCATGACATCCATTGCTGTAACACTCAGCATAGAACTTTCACTTTGTATAGCACAATTACCCCTTATATATTGCAGATTCCCTTCTATATTTCCTATATTCCTAATTCTCAAGGCACCATGCATATATAGGCCTTCCTCTATCCCATTTATGCCTAGCTTATCTAGGTTATATATAAGCTCTGTCTTATCTGTCTTTATAGAGTTTACCCTCAATGTAGTGATGTCCTTCAACGCTACACTATCTAGTATGAAATGCATATGATCCAGTCCATATTGTTTATACCACATATTGCACAGCCATCTAGGGCAACTATATTCTACCATAAAGTAGGTAATTGGATCTTTTTCAATAGATGGCTTTTTTATATTATCTACATTGCGGGAAATATTTCTAAGGACTCCATTTACATAACCTGATAAAGATTTAGTTACATACTTCTTTGTAAGTTCAACGGCCTCATTACATGCAGCTGAATCAGGCACTCTATCTAGATATAATATCTGATAGCATCCCATACGCAATATATTTATAAGCCATGGGTTTTTCTTTTTTATCTTTGTAAAATTACCAAGCACCCAATCAAGAGTTATCTGTCTCTCAAGAGTTCCATATACCAATTGAGTAATAAAGGCTATATCACGTTTAGGTAAACTGTATCTCTTAAGTTCATTTTTTAAGGCAAAATTTGAATACTTCCCATCATAGTTTATCTGTTTTAATATTATAAGGGCAATTTCCCTAGTATTGTAACTCCCATTCATAGATTCCCTTCTCTCTATATACCCAATCTAATTCCTACTGGAATGGAATGACCTCTTAAATATTCGACATCTCTCATTGCCTTTCCTCCTGGTCCTTGAATACATGTCAATCTAATAAGACCGTCACCACATAATACTATTAGACCTTCCTTTTCATCAGAAACAATAACCTCACCCGGTGCGCTATTGGAATCATAGGACTGATTCTCCATTATTTCAATCTCCCATATCTTAAGTCTTTCTCCTTGGCAAAAAGTAAAACAACCAGGCCAAGGTGTAAGCCCTCTCACGAAATTCTTAAGCTCTAACTTAGTTTTGTTCCAATCAATCTCCCCCCATGACTTATCTATCTTACTACAATAGGTTGCCATATCATTATCTTGAGGGATACCTTCTGGCCTTCCTTCCTCGAATAACTCTAAGGCCTCAGCTATTGCCTTTCCTCCAAGCACAGCTAGACGATCGTGAAGTGATTCTGCATTTTCCTCAGGATCTATTGACGTATACCTCTGGAGAATTATATCACCTGTATCCATCCCTTCATCCATATACATGATTGTTATTCCAGTTTCATCTTCACCATCTATTATGGCCTGTTGTATGGGGGAGGCACCTCTATATTTAGGCAATATGGAAGCATGAACGTTTATACAGCCAAGTGGTGGAATATTTAGAATTGATTTAGACACTATTTGCCCAAAGGCAGCAGTTATTATCAGATCTGGCTTAAGTGAGCTAAGTAACTCCACAGATTCAGGAACATTTATATTCTGTGGCTGATACACATCTATATCCCTATCTACTGCCCACTTTTTCACAGGGGAAAATTTAAGACGTTTTCCCCTTCCCCTAGGTCTATCCGGTTGTGTAACAACACCTATTATATTATTACCACTTTCCCATACTGCGTCTAGAATTGGTATGGCAAAGTCAGGGGTACCCATGAATATAATATCCAACAAATCTCTATTCCTCCTCATAACTTATGTTTGCCTTGTCAATAAATAATATTCCATCTAGATGATCCATCTCGTGGCATAGAGCTCTGGCTAGGAGCCCAAAACCTTCTATCTCAATTTCTTTGCCATATCTGTCAAATCCTTTAACTATCACATGGGAAGGTCGCTTCACCCTGCCTGCTATACCAGGCACACTCAAGCAACCTTCCACCTCAAATTGTTCTCCTTCACTATTTTCTATTCTAGGGTTAATTATTTCGATGAGTTCATCACCAATATCGATTACTATTGCACGCCTCAATATTCCTACCTGTGGTGCAGCAAGTCCTATACCATCAGCATTATACATAGTCTCTGCCATATCATCAAGCAAGGTATGAAGCCTGTCATCAAATTTTTCTACAGGCCTTGAGTTTTTGCGCAATACACTATCCTTTTTATAATGTTTAATCTGTCTAAGTGCCATTATGTCTCTATCTTCCTTTCAATTTTATATTATGACTAGCCAAATCCTTGGCCAGATTCACTCGTTTTTATTTCATATATATTTACATAATAATGTAAAGTTTAAACAAAAAAACTATTTCAAATAGCTTCAAAATCTTCCTGTTGAGCATCTACAACAGACCAGTTGAATTAAGTTGAACATCTATAACAGACCAGTTGGATTAAGTTGAACATCTACAACAGGCTAGTTGGATTAAAATCTATAGAGATATTCTCGTCAATGATATTATAACATTCCAACATAGTATCAATCAATCCATGATAAGCATATAGGAAACTCTTCTCGTTTTTAATTTTTATCAAAATTTGCCACCTGTATCTATCCTTTATCTTAGATATTGGAGCAGGATATGCGCCGATATGATTCAAGCCCTCCCTTAGCATAGGATTTTGAGCTATTTGGCCCTTTAGCCAACTCTCTAGTGCCTTGACAGTTTCTATGAGTTGTGCCTCATCTGTTCCTATAGAGAGAATCTTTATGATATGGACAAATGGAGGATAGTCAAATCGTCTTCTTATCCCAAGCTCATATTCATAAAATGCCTTGTAGTTATGATTTGCAGCACATCTGATTGCATAGTGTTCTGGATCATAAGTCTGTACAATGACCTTTCCTACTTTGCTACCCCTGCCAGCTCTACCCGCCACCTGAGTTATAAGCTGGAATGTACGCTCAGGGCTTGTGTATTCTGGAAGATTTAAAGAGGCATCAGCTGCAATGACACCCACTAATGTAACATTAGGAAAATCAAGGCCTTTTGCTATCATTTGAGTACCTAATAGTATGTCATATTCACCCTTACCAAAGGATGACAATATACGCTGATGCGCATTTTTTCTAGAAGTTGTATCCATGTCCATCCTAGCTATATTAGCTTGGGGAAAGTATTTTGAAAGCTGTGTCTCTAAGCGCTGAGTACCTATCCCAAACTTTTTTATATAGCGACTATTACACTTTGGACATCTCTTCGGATATTGATACTGATCACCACAATAATGGCATTTCAGCCGTCTTCTATCAGCATGATAAGTAAGAGATACGGCACATCTCTTACACTGAGCCACCCATCCACACTCCCTGCATGATACGAAATTTGCATAACCTCTCCTATTGAGAAGTAGCATGGCCTGCTCTCCACGATTTAAAATAGAATTCAGCCCATTATATAGTGACATACTTAGCATACTTCTATTGCCCCTCACAAGTTCATATCGCATATCTACTACTTCCACTTGAGGCAAAGAACCACCTACCACCCTATGGGTGAGCTCTATAAGCTCAAATTCCCCGTTTAATGCCCTATGATATTGTTCCAAAGAAGGCGTAGCACTTCCCAATACTAAAACTGCCCCTTCCAGTTGACATCGTTTCTCAGCTATCTCAAGGGCATGATATTTAGGACGAAGATCTGATTTATAGGAATCTTCATGTACCTCATCTATTATGACGGCTCCAAGATTTGAAAAAGGTGCGAAAACTGCAGATCTCGCCCCTACAACTATACTAGCTTCTTCTCTCATTATCCTACGCCATT
This sequence comes from uncultured Bacillota bacterium, assembly GCA_938003945.1. Classification (GTDB taxonomy): domain Bacteria; phylum Bacillota; class Clostridia; order Caldicoprobacterales; family Xylanivirgaceae; genus UBA3920. The sequence continues at coordinate 11,270 of CALKWW010000111.1, forward strand.
CATCGTATCTCTCACCTTCTGAGAGTCTACTATGAAATATGGCTACCCTATCTCCAAAACGATCTTTAAACCGTCTCACTGTCTGAGGAGTTAGAGATATCTCAGGCACTAACACTATGGCCTGTTTACCCTTTTTGAGAGTTTCAGCCACTATCTGCAGATACACCTCTGTCTTTCCACTTCCTGTTATCCCGTGTAGCAAAAAACTGGCCTTCTCTTGTCTATTCAACCCATCCAAGATCCTAGTTACAGCATATTGCTGTTCAGATGTCAATTTAGGTATTGATTTTGTATCCAAGGTTTCACTAGCCCAAGGCTCCCTATATACTTCCCTCTCTTCTATGCTTATCCAACCTCGCTTCTCTAGGTTTTTAAAACTAGAAGAAGGGGCCGAAGTAATCGAGGCGATCTTAGCCATATCTCCTTCGTCCCTGTCTTTTAAATATTTCAGTATAGCTGCCATATAGGCTGAGCGATTTTTGATCTCCTCTATACATTCATCTACATTGTCCCCTACTTTAAGGTGTACAACCTTTTTATATTTACGCCCTAAGTTTGATCTAACTGCAGGAGGCACAAAACATCTTATGGCTTCAATTGTCATACAATGATACTTATCTACCATCCATTCAATCATGGGTATATATTGGGGTAGCAAGGCCGGTCTTGTGTCTAAAAGTTTATATATGGACTTTATCTTATCAGTGGGCACTTCTGTAGTATCGTCAAATTGTATTACATATCCTTCTACCCGATTATTATATGGTCCAAAGGGCACAAGCACCCTAAAACCTATATCAATTTTGTTAGCTAAATCTTTAGGAATTGAGTAATGGTACATTCTATCTATGGATGGATGTGCCTGATCTATTATTACTCCCGCATATCTTTTCAATTGCACTCTCTCCCATGTAAAAAAGTTCGCAGATACGGCATAAAAGGGGTACCTAGGTACCCCTTTTATGCTATATCTATAAATATTAAATTCTTTTTAATACTTCATCTACAATTAGGTGAGCTAGATCTTTTTTGTCTTGCATAGGGAATTCCACTCTCTCCCCTTCCCGCGTAAAGAGTATACCGGTATTTGTATCACTTGCAAACCCTGCATCCTGCTTACTCACATCATTTACAAATATAAAGTCAAGATTCTTCTCTCGAAGTTTTTTAAGGGCATACTCTTCTATATCCCTCGTCTCCGCTGCAAATCCGACTAAAATCTGATTTCCCTTTCTCCTGCCTAGCTCTTTTAGAATGTCAGGGTTTTTCTTAAGTTTAAGCTCTAGAGTATCTTCGGTTTTTTTAATCTTATGCATCGCCCTATTTTCTATACCATAATCCCCTACAGCAGCTGATTTGAAAACAATTCGAGTCTGGGGGAAGAGGTTCATCACCTTGTCATACATCTCAGTTGCCGTATTCACTCTATATAGATTTACACCTACGGGCGGCGCTATATATGTTGGACCCGATACTAGTTCTACAATTGCTCCTCGCTCTGCACACGCTTGTGCAATAGAATATCCCATCTTACCTGACGATGGATTGCTTATATAGCGTACAGGGTCTATGTATTCCCTAGTTGGCCCAGCAGTTACAAGGACATTCATATTTGCCATGTCATTATTTCTTGAAAAAAATTCTTTTAAGTAGTTTACTATAGCATCTACCTTGGCTAGTTTACCATCACCAAAATCACCACAGGCCAAAACACCGGATTCAGATGATATGAATTCATAATCCAACCCCTTTAAATACGCTATGTTTTCTTGCACAATGGGATTATAGAGCATATTGGTATTCATAGCCGGAGCAAATATGACTTTCGAATTGGTTGCCATTATAACAGTAGATAACAGATCATCTGCAATTCCACATCTAACTTTGGATATAATATTGGCAGTCGCCGGCGCTATGAGCATTACATCTGCCCACTTAGCAAGAGATATATGATCTATTTCCCAGGCATTTGCTCTATGCTCAAAAGTATCATAATACACTGGATTGCCAGAGAGTGTCTCTAGGGTTAGAGGATTTATGAAATTCAGGGCATTTTTTGTCATCACTACTTTGATTTGCGCCCCTTCTTTCTTTAGTCTACTCACTATATCAGCTGCTTTATAGGCAGCTATACCACCTGTCACCCCTAATACCACTTTTTTACCTGACATTTGCTTAGAGTTTCTCATTTTATTTTGCCCTCTCTTCAGGCTTCTGATATTTTACTTTATCGTTTAAAACCTCGTGTATTGCAATGGTCACTGGATTTGTAGAATCCACCTCCACAAGGGGAGGTGCACCATCTACCAATTGCCTTGCCCTCTTAGCTACTTCAACTATTAAGATGTACCGGTTGTCTACTTTTTTCATTATCTCATTTAGTGGTGGATCAATCATTAAAACGACCTCCTTTGCGGATATTTATATAAAAGTCCCTATTTCTATCTACTTTGCATTTTTCGGCCGTAACTATTGCTTCTATTCTTTTTACTGCTCTATCAACTCTATCATTCACAACTATATAGTTATATTGATCTATATAATTTATCTCATCATATGCCGACTTAAATCTCTTCATTATGGCCTCTGGTGTTTCTGTACCCCTAGATACTATGCGTCTTTTTAATTCCTTCATAGAAGGAGGCATTATGAATATAAACACACCTTTTTCAAAATTCTTTTTGACTTGTAAGGCACCTTGAATGTCTATCTCTAATATGACATCTTCGCCCCTCTTTAGATGTTTAAATACATAATCCTTAGGAGTTCCGTAATAATTATCATAGACCTTCGCATACTCTAAAAATTCATGATTTTCTATCATAGATTCAAAAGTCGATCTATCTCGGAAAAAGTAATTTACCCCTTCCTTTTCTCCACGTCGTGGTTGCCTGGTTGTAACTGACACAGACAAGATAGTCTCACGATGTTTCCTAAGATATGACCTACAGACTGTACCTTTGCCAGCACCCGAAGGCCCTGATATTACTATCAATAATCCCTCTTTCGTTTTATTATCTCTACTCATAGACATCTACCCCTACTGCTCGTCATATGGCAATAGATGTCCATCCTTTGAATTGAGCCTGTTTGCAACCGTCTCAGGTTGAACTGCCGAAAGAACTATATGATCGCTGTCAGTTATTATAACAGCTCGGGTCCTCCTACCATATGTAGCATCAATTAACATGCCCCTATCCCTTGCATCCTGTATAATTCGTTTGATTGGTGCCGACTCCGGGCTGACTATGGCTACAAGCCTATTTGCAGAAACAATATTTCCAAATCCTATATTTATAAGTTTAATACTCATTATTCTCCTACCTTTCTTATTTCCTGTTTTATTCTATGTTTTGAATTTGTTCCCTTATTTTTTCAATCTCACTTTTAAGTTCCACTACATGACTAGTTATATCAATATCACTGGATTTAGAACCAATGGTATTTGCCTCCCTATTCATCTCCTGAACTAAAAAGTCCAATTTTCTCCCCATTGGACCTTCATCGCTCAGTATAGACTCTAACTGAGCTATATGACTATAGAGTCTTGTTAGCTCCTCATCTATATTTGAGCGATCGGCAAAATAAGCAACTTCTGTGTTAAATCTATTTTCATCAAGTTCTGAGCTTGGAGAGAGGAGTTCTTCTAGGCGTGCTTGTAATCTATCCCTATATTCTTCCACCACTGATGGTGCCCTAAGCTCAATTCCCTCTACTATTTGCTTCATGTTGTGGGCTCGCATCAATATATCCTCTTTTAACTTACCACCTTCCGTGGAGCGCATCTCTTTGAGGGAACATAGTGCACTATCCATTGCCTTATGAATTAAAGTTCTTATAAGTTCATCATCTTCTGCCCGCTGATTTATTAAAAACATATCTGGAACATTTAAAAGAGAGTTCATCGTTATATCATTTTTTATATTATACTGTTCCTCTATTTCTTCAAAAGCCTTCAAATAGAGTTCTATGAGAGGTGTATTGGGTTCTACCTCAAGTAGAGGTTCCCCTGTATTGATATAGTCTATGTAGACATCCACCCTACCCCTCGATATATGTTCTTGTACTATCTTACGAATATCCTCTTCTACAAAGGCAATAGTCCGAGGTAGTCTTATATTTATATCCAGGTAACGGTGATTCAATGTTCTAACCTCAACTGTAATCTCACGACCCTGACACTCTATCTGACTATTACCAAAACCTGTCATGCTCATTACCATTGACTATCTTCCTTCCCAGCTTGGGATTAGTTATTTTCTTGCTTTTAATGTTATTATATCATATTTGCATAATATTTAAAGGGTTTCCTCCCTTTTTTGGCACATTCTACCCTAGATAGGCCTTTATGAGATGATCTGCCTTTGGAGGCTCTAACTTACGTCGCTCTCCATCCCTTATTATATAACTATTATCATCTTCAATCACTTCGCCAATTATACTAGAGTCGATGCCAGACTCTTTTAATGTATCTACAAGTTCATTTGCGTCCGAGGTCACTATTATCATAGTACCACTAGATATTAGTTACAAAGGGTCCATATCATATATATCACATATTTCCTTTGTAACAAAGGAAATGGGTATATCGTCAGCATGAATTTCAATGCCTTTCCCCATGACTTGGGATAATTCCCATAATGCCCCAAGCACTCCACCTTCAGTTGCATCATGCATACCATGTACTTTAAGCGAGGATGCAATCTTGCCCTCGGAAACGACACTTATATGATTCAAAAAATCCTTTGCCTCTTCTAAAAGTTTTTCTGATATATGTTCCTTTAGAGTTTCATATTTATCATGGGCCAATATTGCAGTGCCTTCCATACCTGCCCATTTCGTCATTACAATACTATCGCCTGTTCTAGCATTATTGGGCTGAATTAGTCTATCCTTTGCCACCTTACCAATGGCTGTAATTGAGAGTATTGTGCGCTTTACTGAATCAGTAACCTCTGTATGGCCTCCTAATACATCAATAGACAGTTCATCTGCAGCTCTATTCACATCTTTTACTATTGTCTGTATATCGTCAATATCTGAGCCCGGGGCTGCCAATATAGTCAGTGTAATACCTATACATTCAGCTCCGGTGGTTGCTATATCATTACATGCTATGTGGACCCCTATATAACCTGCATTACTTGAGGCTGCAGTTATTGGATCAGTAGATATTACACATAGACTATCTCCTAAATCTATAACTCCACAATCCCTTCCTACTTCTGGTCCTATCAATACTTCATCTCTTTTATGTTGAAATTTAGTTAGGACATACTTCTGTAGTATGGAATTGGGCAATTTTCCAATATCCATCAATTACTTTCCTCCATAAATATTTTATTCTATATTATCATGATTTTATATTATTTCAAATCTGATTTCAACCATACTTCTTAAAATATATATCTATGCATAGAATTATTAATAGACATATTTCAGGAGGTATGGCAGATGGATCTACTTGATTTTTCGCTATATAATGTCTTATCCATTAGCTCTCATCCAAGTACAGGCATTCCCACTTCAAAAAAGATAAATAATAGTTATCCCAAGGTAGCTCTATATAATAAGATATATCCAACTATATATAAAAAGGAGTGCCTAATCTCCATAGAAACTACTGCCCTAAACATATGCATAATTTCCAAAATAATAAATATATTACATGCAGAACACAGACTGAACGAACCCGACTGTAATTATATAGTAGGGCATATGCATCTATTATTAGAATATCAGATACATTACTGCATAGAAAATGCCAATCCCCATCATATGCATATCAGTGAATTAGCCGCATTGATGGAAGCTTGTCTATATATTTTGAAATTATTAAAGTTAGATATACCTATAGAAGGTATCACCATGAATAAGATGCTCACTTGGTTTCAAATACTCAAATCCTCCCTGATAAAATCTATAAAAAGAGGAGGATGTAGCATATATGAATTATCTTGCGCTGCAAGAGCCTTATATTCCTTTAATAAAAACACCACGAGATATGAGCAAGATGAGGTGATTACAATCATTTTACTAGAGTTAATAGAAAGACGTAATAGTTTAGGTCTCTTGCATATCTCTCCCCTAGACAGACGTATAGCTCCCATATCTCATCATTTTTTTGTAATAGAAACCCTGCTAAAAGGCTACTCCCAAGTACAACTAGATAATATATATGAAGAGGCATTTGGGCTCTTCAATAGAATATATAGGTCGTACTATGATTGCAACTCCGGCTACTTTTCATTTCAAAAGGGTCCTAATATAAGATATACAGCTGAAGATTTGGGACTCATTATAAGTGCTCTAAATATATTAGCTACTTGGGCAGATGGGGAAAATAATCAGACCAAAAGCCTTATAAACAAAAATTCCTATATGTCTATAATAGCAAGTTTTATGGAAGAGCATGACAAGATAATATATGAGCTAGAATATATAGTAACTCACTCTAATAGAAAATATCCTATCTTCCCCTCAAGGCTAACTATAAAACCTCCCTATCCGACCATCAACTGGATAGAAAGTAGAGGGAAAGACTTAAAGGCCATATTGCATCTGTGTAATCGCCTACTGGATATCTATGATATAAAAGACAATCACAACACCTCATCCCATATGGATGGGTTTGTAGAATTACTACTACGTATATTGGGTTAAAGGGAGGAGTAGTCCCCTACTCCTCTTCAAGCCCATCAAGCTCTTCTTTTAATATCTTATTGACCATTTGAGGATTTGCCTTACCTCTTGTGGCACGCATTGTTTGACCTACTAGATATCCCATTGCCTTTTTCTTACCCGAGAGATAATCTTCTACAGATTGAGGGTTGTCTTCCAAGACTTTCTCTATTATCTTTGATAATTCTCCTGCATCAGAAATCTGCTTTAACCCTTTTTCTTCAACTATTGTATCTGCATCTTTACCGGTAGCAAACATTTCTTCTAATACGTTTTTACCTATAGAGCCACTTATAGTGCCTTTATCGACCAATCTTAGTAGTTGTACAAGCTGATTAGGGGTTACTGGTATATCCTCATGCTCTATATTCTGCTCCTTAGTAATTCGAAGTATATCTCCCATAACCCAGTTACTGACATTCTTAGGGTCGTCATACAAAGCTATACACTCTTCAAAATATTCAGCAAGCGCCTTAGAAGATGTCAAAACTCCAGCATCATACTCGGGAAGATCATAGTCTCTAACATAGCGATCCCTTCTTTCACTAGGTAGCTCCGGCATCTCTTCCTTCAACCTAGCCACCCATTCCCTGTCTATATACATGGGAACTATATCGGCATCAGGAAAATATCTATAATCATTTGCCTCTTCCTTCGTACGCATGGGGAAACTCTTGCCCATATTATCGTCCCATCTTCTAGTCTCTCTGGGTATCTCTCCCCCTTTTTCTAATATTGAAATATGTCTCTTTACTTCATATTCCATAGCCCTATGTGCCGCTCTAAAGGAGTTTAGATTTTTCATCTCACTCCTCACGCCATACTCTTTCTGGCCCTTAGGTCGTACAGACACGTTGACATCACATCTTAAGGAGCCTTCCTCCATCTTGCAATCTGAGACCTCTATATACTCTAATATGGACTTTATAGTCTCGAGGAATATCCTTCCCTCCTCAGGTGAGCGAAGATCAGGCTCGGACACAATCTCTATGAGAGGAACACCCGATCTATTGTAATCTACTAGACTTTCAGTTTCATATTCATCGTGTATCAACTTTCCTGCATCCTCTTCTAGATGAATCTGTGTTATCCCTATCCTTCTTTCACCATCTTCTGTCTCTATGTCAAGATATCCATTTTTGCACAATGGATAGTAGTGTTGCGTAACCTGATAAGCCTTAGCTAGATCAGGATAAAAATAGTGTTTTCTATCCATCCTACTATATTCTGATATATCACAGTTAAGTGCAAGCCCTGCCTTTATGGCATATTCAACAGCCCTCTTATTTATGCGTGGTAATGTCCCTGGCATTGCGAGACAGCCCGGGCAACAGTGAGTATTGGGTTCCCTTACAAACTCCGCTGCACATCCGCAGAGCAACTTTGTCTTAGTACTCAATTCAGCATGAACTTCAAGACCAATTACTACTTCATATTCCATATTATACACCTCCAATCAAAGAATCGGTTTCTTTATATGATAATCTGTATTTTGCTCAAATGTATAGGCAGCTTGAAGTATCTGTTTCTCATTAAATAGATCTCCAATTAGCTGCAATCCCATGGGCAATCCATTGCTATCAAACCCACATGGTATGGATATAGCTGGAAGCCCTGATAGATTTACAGGTACTGTATATGTATCAGATAGATACATTGCCATGGGGTCACATTTTTCCCCTATTTTAAAAGCTGAAGTGGGACTTGTAGGACTTAACATAATATCTACTTTTTTAAATGCCTCTACAAAATCCTCCCTTATTAAAGTTCGTACCTTAAGTGCCTTTAGATAATAGTCTTCATAGTAGTCAGCACCTATCACAAAATTACCTAGCATAATACGACGCTTTACCTCTGGTCCAAAAGCTTCGCTTCTAGTCTTTTTATAAAGTTCCTCTAGTGTTTCATAATCTTCTGATCTATAGCCATAACGTATTCCATCATATCTTGCCATACTAGAGCTTGCCTCTGCACAGGCAATTATATAGTATACAGCAAGTGCATACTGTGCATGGGGTAGTTCTATATCTACAATTTTAGCTCCCAATCCTTCATATAGCTCTATGGCTCTATCTATAGAAGCTTTCACTTCATTATCCAATTCTCTATCTAAAAGTCCCTTGGGAATCCCTATCTTAAGATCTTTTACATCATCCTTTAAAGCGATGGTATAGTCATCAACCGGACTATCAGACGATGTAACATCCCTTATATCATGCCCTGCAATTGCATTCAATACTAATGCACAATCCGTAACATCTTTTGTTATTGGACCTACCACATCTAAAGATGACGCTAGGGCAACAAGACCATATCTAGATACCCTTCCATATGTAGGTTTTAGACCCACTAGACCACAAAATGATGCCGGCTGCCTTATAGAACCTCCCGTGTCGGAACCTAAACTAAAAAAGGCCTGATCAGCTGCAACTGAAGCAGCACTACCACCACTTGAACCTCCAGGAACGCTTTCAGTATTCCACGGATTCTTTGTATGTTTAAATGCGGAATTTTCTGTAGATGAACCCATTGCAAACTCATCCATGTTCACCTTACCAATTAATACGGCATTTTTATCCTTAAGTCGCTCCACCGCAGTGGCATTATAAGGTGGAGTAAAATCTTTAAGCATATTAGATGAGCAGGTAGTCTTCACATCTAATGTGCAGATATTATCCTTAATCGCCATGGGAATTCCTGCAAGACTAGATAGTTCCTCTCCCTGAGCTATCATTTTATCTATAGCTTCAGCCTCTTCTAGGGCTTTTTCTGCTGTAATTGTATTAAATGCATCTATTTTATCTTCTACCTGATCGATACGCTCAAGAACTGACTCAGTCAGTTGTCTTGCACTTATTTCCTTCTTACGTAGCAATTCGTTAGCTTCGTGAATAGTCAATTTATAAAGTTCCACACTTTTAACCTCCATTTCTATGTAGAATTATTCTACGATCTTCGGTACTATAAAAGAATCATCTGTTGCATGGGGAGCATTTTTGAGGATTGTCTCCCTATCCATAGAAGGGCATATCTCATCTTCCCTAAATATGTCGACTATTGGTAGAACTTGAACAGTTGGCTCCACATCATCTGTATTGAGCTCTGATAGCTTGTCTGCATATTCAAGTATACGAGTCAAGTCTTGAGCAACTTTTGCCTTCTCATCTTCTGACAAAATAAGCTGAGATTGATGTGCTACTGATTCCACATCTTGTATGCTAACCTTCATTTTTTTCATCCTTTCTCCATACGCATATGTAATAATTTATCCGATACCCACATATCCAATACTCCATCTTCAAAAAAAAGAAAGTCTATTAGACTTTTAAAACTCCTTCTAAGTTGAGCTTAAATTTATCCATCTGTTATTTTATCACCTTTTATTCGTTTGTTCAAATAAAAGAGGCTTAAAATAAAATAGAAGGGGGAGCCCCCTTCTATTTATATCACTTTACTATTTTTTATTGAAATGAGCTACTATTCCATTGTAGATACCGGCAGCTATATCTTCCCTCGTCTGTGCCTCCACAAGTTTTTGTAGATCGTTGGGATTATTTATAAATCCTGCTTCTACTAGGGCAGAGACAAAGTTATGTTCTCTTAGAACGCTGAGATTACGAGTATCAAGACTCGGACTAGATGTCTTCTTAGAAAAATCAGTACTCTCATTGAGTTCATCAAGTAATGTCTTTGCAAAGTTATATCTAGCTGTTTCATCATAATCTAGATAATAAGTCTGATTTTTGTTGCCTTTATAAAAAACTCTTATTCCTGATGCACTTGTCTGTTCCGCTGCAGATGTTGAATTTACATGTATGGACACAAATACCATATTATCTTGGTATTTCTCGCCTGCAAGGTCAAAAATTGCTTTTAAATCATCATGGATTTTGCCATTGCTTGCATCTAATACACCTTGCTGTTTTTCTTTGGTCGGATTTTCAACATATGAGTTCACTGCATCTATATATCTTGTAAGCTCTTTTATCCTATCTGAAATCTTTTCCTTTTCGTCTTTCTTCACTTCTATCTGGCTGCCAATAGCCTCAGGATCCTTGGGTGTTCCTAGTTCAGTTATTTTCGCGTTAATAGTTTGTAATTCAGCTTCTTTAGCCTTTTTATCTTCTTCAACCACTTTAGCTACTTCAACTTCCTCGGACCCTTCAACTTCATCAGGTTTTTCAATGGCTTTAGTTTCTCCGGTATCTTCAGGTTCTTGATCTTTCTTGTCCTCTGCTAAATCTTGACATTCACCGTCTTTTGGTACCTGTGTACCTTGAACACTCACTGATAAACTATTCAGCTCGTTCTCTAGGCTTTCTCTTTGTCCTTTTAATGTCTGTAGTTCCTCTTGAGTATCCTTGGCTGTACTAAATTCATCTTCCAGTCGGGCAATATCCTCATCTAGCTTTGTAAGCCTACCTTTTAATTCAGCAACCTCTGTTTCAAGCATTTTTTTATTAGCAACTGCAGAACGGTAAAATAGAGATTGAGTTACATCTTTATCCCGAGTCATTACCACGGTTGCTCCTGCATCTTTTAGTATACGTCTCAAGCGAGTAGATATATCAAGTACTAAATCTTTCTCATATATCTTTTGCCTGCTTGCCCCCGGATCTTTACCACCATGCCCTGGGTCTATAACAACTATCTTACCCTTTAGAGCATCCTTTTTTCCATAAAATCGACTATAGTTATCATTGGGAACCGGGGTCTTGGGTTTTTCTGGCTCTGGACTGACAGGCTTAGTAGCATTAGAAAATAGAGCGTTTATAGTATTGCGTCCTACTATTCCATCTACACTCAAGCCCTTTGACCTTTGGAAATTTCGTACAGCTGTTCGTGTCCTACTTCCAAATATGCCATCTGCCTTGCCACAGTTAAAGCCTAGTGCATTTAGTCTGTTTTGCAGAGCTTTAACTTGGCTCCCTCTACTTCCTACTCTGAGAGTTGAGGTTATTGGTACCTTATTAGATGGCTTTGAATCTTTAGGAGTACTTGGTTTCTTTGGTGTGGAACTACCACTAGACTGTCCGTTATTGCTATATAGAGCGTTTATAGTATTGCGTCCTACTATTCCATCCACACTCAAGCCCTTTGACCTTTGGAAATTTC
>CALKWW010000112.1 GCA_938003945.1 uncultured Bacillota bacterium
AGCTTTTATGTGGATATAATGATGTATAATATTTGATATTCTCTCCACTTGGAACTACTTACTTGACAAGGAATAAAATAATTATACAATATAAATTAACTATCAATTTAAAAACAATATCATCAGGAGGGATATTCTGTGCAGACAGAGAGAGGAAATATAACTGTAAATACCGAAGATATGCTTCCCATAATAAAAAAATGGCTTTACTCTGATAGTGATATTTTTATACGTGAGCTAGTATCAAATGGTTGTGATGCCATAAACAAATTTCAAAGTCTAGTGTCCATAGGTGAGGCTGATGTGGAAGATGACGAAAAATATTATGTAAAGCTCATAGTAGATAAAGAAGCAAAAACCTTGAAATTTATTGATAACGGTATAGGTATGACAGGAGACGAGGTAAAGAAGTATATAAACCAAGTAGCTTTTTCAGGAGCTAAGGATTTCATACAAAAATATGAGGATAAGATGGATAAGGAAGGTGAGATAATAGGACATTTTGGTCTAGGTTTTTATTCTGCATTCATGGTGTCTGAACTAGTACAGATAGACACCTTATCCTATCAGGAAGATGCCGAAGCGGTCCGTTGGAGCTGCGATGGTGGAGTTGAGTATACTATGGAACCTTCCGATAGAGAAGAGCGAGGGACTACGGTGACCTTATTTGTAAATGAGGATAGCGAAGAATACCTAAATTACTATAGGGTCAGGGAGGTATTAGATAAGTACTGTGCATTTCTTCCCATAGAGATATATCTCGAGGATGCAAACGCAGAGGAAGAAGAGGAAGAAGAGCTTGAACCCATAAATGATACTGAGCCCCTATGGCTCAAGAGACCCAACGAGTGTACAGATGACGAATATAAGGAGTTTTATAGGAAGGTATTTCATGACTTTGACGATCCACTATTTTGGATACATTTAAATGTGGATTATCCATTTAACCTAAAGGGAATACTGTATTTTCCTAGGCTTAAAAATGAATTCGATACACTAGAAGGTAGGGTAAAGCTGTACTGCAACCAGGTATTTGTGGCAGATAATATAAAGGAGGTAATTCCAGAGTTTTTACTCCTCTTAAAAGGGGTGATAGACTGTCCGGATCTGCCTTTGAATGTGTCTAGGAGCTTTCTTCAAAATGATCCATATGTGCGAAAGGTATCAAATCATATAACAAAGAAAGTGGCAGATAAGCTCATCTCTCTATATAAAGATGAGCGAGAGAACTATAATAAGTATTGGGATGATATAAATCCATTTATAAAATATGGCTGTATGCAGGATTATAGTTTCTATGACAGATTGAAGGATGTGCTCATATACAAGACCATAGATGACGAGTATATTACATTGGAGGAATATCTTGAAGAGAGTGAAGATAGACATAAGGGAAAGGTATATTATGTCACCGATAAAAATCAGCAGGCTCAATATATAAATCTGTTTAAAGAACAAGGTTTAAATGCGGTGCTCTTAGATAGCCCCATAGATAACGCATTTATACAGTTTCTAGAAAACTATAGTACAGATGTGAAATTTTACAGGATAGATTCTCACATAGCAGATAGTGTGAAGACAGATGAGAAGGGGCTCGATAAAACAGAGAGGAAGATCCTTCAGACCGTATTTAAAAGGGCCTTAGAAGATAAAAATGTCAAGATAGAGGTTGAATCCCTTAAGGCCGATTCTGTTCCTGCAATAATGCTACTTGCAGAGGAGTCTAGGCGAATGAAGGATCTGAGTAGGCAACTAGGGGTAGACTTTGGGGCAATGCCTGAAGCAGAAGAGCAGACTTTGGTAGTAAACGATAACAATGCCCTCATGAGACTTCTTCCATCCTTAAATGCCAATGAGGATAATAAAGCCGATATAGAGCTGATATGCAGGCAGGTATATGATCTTGCTATGCTGGGACATGAGCCACTAGAACCCGAGGAGATGACAGAGTTTATAGATAGGAGCAATGAATTGCTTTTGAGATTTGCCCAACTAGAGAGGGAATAGAAATAGGGGACTTGTAACCTCTATCTTTTAGTGAATAGGAGAACGCCTTTCATATTTAGTGCGATAAATGGTTAGAATATATGTGAAGTCTCTAATATGAAAGGGTGATCTCAGACCGTGATAAATGTGAAATACTCAAAAAATGGGGTGTTTTGTGACCCCTATCATATTAAAAAGGGTAATAATATACAGCTCACATATGAAGGTATACTTGCAAATGAAGGTGCCCAGATGGTATATGCCCATATAGGATATGGTTCTAATGAGAGATGGGTAAATACAGGTGAGTATGAGATGGTACCCAATGGCAGTGGTAAATTTGAGGTAGAGCTCCCCATCACTGAGTCAGGCAATCTAAATGTTGCATTTAAAGATGATGGTGGCAATTGGGACAACAATGGTGGTCAAAACTATATATTTTCTCCTGAGGAGAAGTAAAAAAAGAGGATACATCTTGTATCCTCTTTTATTTTTTGGTAGATACTATAATTAGTCAAGTTTATATACTTTTCTTTTGAGCTTGATTAATTTTATTATATAGAGTCAAATATTTGGGAGGATAAAATAGGTTGAATTATAAAATAAAAGCTAGGGATACTAAAGATATAGACGAGTATGAAATTCATCTATTTCATGAGGGAACAAATTCATATGCATATAATATGCTAGGTGCCCATATGATAGGTGGGAATAGAGCTAAAGGGGTGCGATTTGCCCTATGGTGTCCAGATGTAAGGCGTGTAAGTGTAGTAGGTGATTTCAATGCATGGGATGGATGCAGAGCGCCCATGGAGAGAATAGGCGATTCGTGGATATGGATGATTTTTGTCCCTGAGGCAAAGGAGTTTGACCTCTATAAGTATGAGATAGAGACTTACGATGGGCGTGTGTTTTTGAAGGCAGACCCCTATGCATTCTATAGTGAACTTAGGCCCAATACTGCATCTGTTATATATGATCTAGATAGATATAACTGGGGAGATGATAGATGGCGCCATAGAAAGGACAAGATATCGTCATATGAGACACCAATAAATATATATGAGGTGCACATAGGTTCTTGGCGTAGGAAGGAAGGTGACAGACTTTTCACATATAGGGATTTGGTAGATGAACTCATTCCCTATGTGCTAGACATGGGATACACCCATATCCAACTTCTCCCCGTGTGTGAACATCCATATGATGGTTCTTGGGGTTATCAGGTAACAGGTTATTATAGTTTGACTAGTAGATATGGGACTCCTGAGGAATTTATGTACTTTGTGGATACGTGCCATGCCAATGATATAGGGATAATACTTGATTGGGTACCTGCTCACTTCCCCAGGGATGCCCATGGCCTTGCTAAGTTCAATGGTAGCTCCTTATATGAGCACCCGGATCCTAGACGTGGAGAACATCCACATTGGGGTACCTTGATATTTGACTTTGGAAGGAGTGAAGTTAGGAGTTTTCTCATATCCAATGCTATATTTTGGCTAGAGAAATATCATATAGATGGCTTTAGAATAGATGCTGTTGCTTCTATGTTATATCTAGATTATGGGAAAAGGCAAGGTGAATGGGTTGCAAATCGCCATGGGGGAAATGAAAATTTAGAGGCAATAGAATTTATGCAAAAACTCAATGAAAAGGTATTCAAGGATTTTCCAAGTACCCTCATGATAGCTGAGGAGTCAACTGCTTGGCCTATGGTGACAAAACCCACATATTTGGGAGGGCTTGGCTATAATTACAAATGGAACATGGGTTGGATGAATGATATGTTGAAATTTATGTCACTAGACCCTATACACAGGAAATGGCATCACAATCTACTTACCTTCTCAATGACATATGCATTTTCAGAGAACTATGTATTGCCCCTTTCCCATGATGAGGTGGTACATGGCAAATGTTCTCTCATAGAAAAAATGCCAGGTAGCCATGACGAAAAATTTGCCAATCTCAGGCTTTTCTATAGCTATATGATGACCCATCCTGGTAAGAAACTCATGTTCATGGGGGGTGAGTTTGGGCAATTCATAGAGTGGAACTATAAAAGAAGTCTTGATTGGCATCTCTTAGAATATGATATGCACAGAAGGTTTTGGATATATGTGAAGAACCTAAATAGATTCTATTTAGAACACCGTCCACTTTGGGAGATAGACTATAGTTGGGAGGGGTTTAAGTGGATAGATGCAAATAACTACAACCATAGTATAATCTCCTTTTTAAGGCAGGGGAAGGCTGAGGGAGATTTTTTAATTGTAATATGTAATTTTACACCGGTGAAGCATGAAAAATATAGGATAGGTGTGCCATCATTTGGGGAATATAAGGAGGTACTAAACAGTGATGATATGAGATATGGTGGTCTTGGGAATGTAAATAGGGATGTCATAGAGGCAGATGATGAATCTTGGCACTATATGCCCTATTCAATAGCCGTAACTATTCCCCCTCTATCTACTATCATTTTAAAACCTAACCACAACGAGGATGAAAAGGAGCAGGTTTAAGGAGGTATAATGAGTTGCTAAAGGTTCTCATAGTTGCATCTGAGGGAGCACCATTTATAAAGACGGGGGGTCTGGGGGAGGTTATAGGCTCACTACCTAAGGCACTTAGGACACAAAATATAGATGCTAGGGTAGTCCTGCCTAAATATATGGTCATACCAGCTGAGTATAGAAATAATATTCATCATTTGAAATATATATATGTCGATATAGGTTGGCGCCATCAATATTGTGGCATAGAAGAATATATATTAGATGGGCTGCCAGTGTATTTTATTGACAACGAATACTATTTTGGTAGGGATATGATATATGGATATGACGATGATGAACCAGAGAGGTATACATTTTATTGTAGAGCTGTCTTGGAGATGCTTCCTCACATAGGATTTACACCAGATATTATACACTGCCATGATTGGCAGACTGGTATGATACCTGTATTTCTAAAGGCTAACTACATGCAATATGAATTTTATAGGGATATAGGGACCCTTTTTACGATACACAATCTGAAGTATCAGGGGATATTTGCTAAGGAGCTCATGAAAGAGCTCCTTGGTCTAGGAGAACAGTATTATACCTCTGATAAATTAGAATTCTATGGAGGAGTGAGCTTTATGAAGGGGGGACTTACCTATTCGGATCTCATAAATACGGTAAGTCCCACATATGCACGGGAGATACAGACGCCTTTTTTTGGACAGAAGTTGGATGGTCTTTTGAGGGCGAGGCGCGGTGAGCTCTTTGGAATATTAAATGGCATTGATTATGATTCATATAATCCAGCGGATGATCCTCTGATATATGTAAACTATGATGGCAGAGATCTCAAGGGAAAAAAAGAAGGAAAGTTAAAGCTTCAAGAGCAGTTAGGGCTACCTGTAAGGGAAGATATACCCATAATAGCCATAATCACAAGGCTGGTGCCGCAAAAGGGACTTGACCTTATAGAATGTGTTCTAGAGGAAATATTGGCCATGGATATACAGATGGTAGTCATGGGAGATGGAGAAGCACACTATGAGTGGCTCTTTAGAGATGGTGCATACCGTCATCCTCATAAACTATCGGCCAATATATATTATGATAATGCGCTTGCCCATAAGATATATGCCGGCGCTGATATGTTTCTCATGCCATCGCTATTTGAACCTTGTGGCCTTGCCCAACTCTTCAGTCTGAGGTATGGAACCATACCCATTGTTCGAGAGACAGGTGGGCTCAAGGATACGGTGCAGCCATATAATGAGTCTACAGGAGAGGGCAATGGCTTTAGTTTTACTAACTATAATGCCCACGATATGCTCTATACAATAAGACGGGCTGTGGAATTTTATTATAAAAAGGACATTTGGAATATGTTGATTAAACGTGGTATGTCAGGTGACTATAGTTGGAACAGGTCAGCATCTCAGTATATAGAACTCTATAACAAATTAAATTCTTAGAGATAGGGGTAGAAAAAGGATATGCAGATGAGATTAGATGATAAAGAAAGTATAAAGCAGATAATTGCAGATAAGCTTTTAAGTAATTTTGGTAAACGCATAGATAATGCAAGTGATGGTGAGCTCTATAAGGCAGTTGCAATGATGGTAAGGGATGAAATAATGGTGGACTGGAGAGCCACAACAGACAATATAGAAAATAATCGTCCTAGGACACTATATTATCTATCGGCAGAGTTTTTGACAGGGAAATTTTTTGAGACTAATCTTACAAAATTATTTAAGCGTGATATATATAGGCAGGCATGTTCAGAACTAGGAATAGATCTAGGTGAGTTAATAGATGAGGAGCCGGAGCCTGGGATAGGAAATGGAGGTCTTGGGAGACTTGCAGCAAGTTTTTTAGAGACGCTTTCGACTTTGAAGTATCCTGCATTCGGATGTGGTATTAGATATGAATATGGCTTTTTTAATCAACGTATTGAAGATGGATATCAGATAGAATACCCTGATAACTGGCTTAAAGAAGATAGTATATGGATAACGGAGCGCCCAGATGAAGAAGTGGAAGTGCGATTTGGAGGTAGAATATTAGAGAAATGGCAAAGTGGTAGGCTAAAGGTAAGGCATGAAGGCTATGAATCGGTAATAGCAGTTCCATGTGATATACCTATACTTGGCTATCATTCTAAATGTATAAATACACTCAGACTATGGAAGGCTCGTTCCCCACAGGAGATAGATTTTACTGCTTTTAATAGAGGTAATTATGAGAAAGCGTTTGAGGGAAAGATAAAGAACGAGGCAATATCCAAGGTACTGTATCCCGATGACACGAGTTATGAGGGTAAAAAACTGCGTTTGAAACAATATTATTTTCTGGTGTCGGCCACTGTACAGAATATAATAAGAAATGCAAAGAAAACCTATACAATTGGGGAATTGCCCCAGAGGGTTACTATTCAGATAAATGATACTCATCCTAGCCTTGTAATCCCTGAACTGATGAGGGTGCTCATGGATGAGGAGGAGCTATCTTGGGAGGATGCATGGGATATAACTATAAGGGTCTGTGCATATACAAATCATACGGTTATGGCCGAGGCATTGGAGAGATGGTCTATTGACCTGTTTGCAGAACTACTTCCTAGGATATATATGATAATAATTGAGATAGATGATAGACATATTCATCAATTGAATAGAGTATATCTAGGTCAAAGAGATAAGATAGATAGGATGTCTATAATAAACTATGGACAGGTCAATATGGCGAATCTGTGTATAGTAGGAAGTCACTGTGTAAATGGTGTATCCCAGCTTCATGGGGAAATACTAAAGCGGGATCTTTTCAATGATTTTTATACACTGTATCCAAATAAATTTAAGGCAATTACAAATGGTATATCCCATAGAAAATGGCTCCTGCAGGCAAATCCTAAGCTATCTAGTTTGATAATAGAGGCAATAGGTGATAGCTGGATAAAGTATCCCAAGGAGCTTATAAAACTTAGAGAATATTCCAATGATAAGCCATTTAGAGATACTTTTGCTGCTATAAAGGAGGGGAATAAGGAGAAGCTTTCATCATATATATTAGAACATACGGGTATTAAAGTGGATCCTAGGTCCATATTTGATGTTCAAATAAAGCGAATACATGAGTATAAGAGGCAGCTTTTAAATGCCCTCCATATAATATATCTATATCAAAGGTTATTGGATAATCCAAATGAAGATATATATCCTAGAACCTTTATATTTGCTGGGAAGGCAGCACCAGGGTATTTTCGGGCTAAGTTAATAATAAAACTTATAACTGCCTTGGCAAAGAAGATAAATAAAGACCCTAGAGTACGGGGACGTATAAAGGTAGTTTTTTTAGAAGAATACAATGTATCCTTGGCAGAACTCATAATACCTGCTTCTGATGTAAGTGAACAGATATCTACCGCCGGCAAGGAGGCCTCAGGGACAGGCAATATGAAGTTTATGCTAAATGGTGCACTGACTATTGGGACTCTAGATGGAGCCAATATTGAGATAATGAATGCAGTAGGTAGGGATAATATATTCATATTTGGCCTCACTGCTGAACAGGTAGATCACTATTATAGAACTGGGAGCTATGATCCAAGGAGGTTATATGAGGATGATATGGCCATTAGACGAGTAGTAGATGCTTTAATCGATGGGACCATATCGGCGAACTTGATAGATGCCTTTAGAGATCTGTATAGCTACTTATTATATCCAGAGGGTGCAATGGCTGATTGTTATATGGTACTTAGAGATTTTACAAGCTATAGAGATGCCCATATACAGATAGATAGGCAGTATAGGGACTCTTCTCTTTGGAGGGCAAAATCTATTATAAACACGGCAAATGGAGGTACATTCTCCACTGATAATACCATAGAGAATTACAATAGGGAGATATGGCACCTTTCTAAGCTGGATATATGATGGATATAAGAAGGTCGCAATACTTAAACCACTATGAAAAGAATTATTTCTATGCTGGATATACGATGGGTACAAGCTTTGTATACTTTTATATAGTGAGTTCCTTGATATTTTAGGATTTTGACCAGTTGATTTTGTTTAGAACTGAAATATGTGTTATTAGGGAGGAAATTAGAGTGGTTAAAGCATTTCACGACTCCCACGATATAGAGTATAGACAGCCCTTTGGAGCAGTTCGATGTGATCAGAGGATTGTCCTTCGACTAAAAATAGTATACGGGTATAGGCCCCAATCGGTATATATAAGACTTTGGGAACTTGAAAGCTACGAGAGGAAAGTATATATGGGCATGGTAGGTGTGGAGGAAGGTAAATATATTTTTGAAGGCGAGATAGAGGCGCCGGCGACTCCCGGCCTTTTATGGTATTATTTTGTGATAGAATATCCTTCTAAGACCTACTACTATGGCAATAACCCAAGTGGATTGGGGGGTAGGGGAATTTTAGATCACTATCCCCCACATTCATATCAGATTACAGTATATGATAGGGAATTTAGCACTCCTAATTGGTTTAAGGAGAGCATAATATACCATATATTTGTGGATAGATTCTACAATGGCAACAAAGACGGGCTCATATACAAGTGTAAAGATGGATATATAATCCACACAGACTGGTTTGATATGCCCAATCATAGGCCTGACCCCGAGACGGGTGAAGTAATGTGCAATGACTTCTTTGGTGGCAATCTCTTAGGTATAATTCATAAACTGCCCTATCTAAAGGAGTTAGGAATAGGTATAATATATCTATCACCAATATTTGAGGCCTTTTCAAACCATAAATACGATACGGGGGATTATAAGAGGGTAGATCCAATGTTTGGGGATAATGAAGTGTTTAGGGAACTCTGTTGTGAGGCCGGTAGGATGGGTATTCGAGTGATATTAGATGGTGTATTTAGTCACACTGGCAGTGACAGTGTGTACTTCAATAAGTATAATCACTATAGTGAGGTTGGTGCTTACAATTCTGTAGATTCACCTTACTATAGATGGTATAGGTTTACAGAACATCCTTATAGATATGATTGTTGGTGGGGGATTAAGACATTGCCCAATGTGGATGAGATGGAGCCTAGTTATCAAAAATTTATAATGGAGAATAAGAATAGTGTGGCACGATACTGGCTCAACATGGGTGCAAAGGGCTGGCGCTTGGATGTAGCTGATGAATTACCCGATGAATTTCTGAAAAAATTCAGGCATGCAGTCAAGGAGACAGACCCCGATGCAATTATAATAGGTGAGGTATGGGAAGATGCCTCAAATAAGATGAGTTATGGTATGAAACGGGAGTTTATATGGGGGAAAGAACTCGATGGAGTTATGAATTATCCATTGAGGAATCTTATATTGGATTTTCTTCTAGGTCATATTTCATCGGAGAGATTCAATGGGGGAATTATGAGCCTATATGAGAATTACCCCAAGGAGGTATTCTATTCAAATATGAACCTCATAGGGAGCCATGATGTGGCACGGGCTAAGACTGTCCTCGCCGGCGCTCCGTCTGAGCGTAGTCTAAGTCGCGATGAGCAGGCAACATATACCTTAAATGAACGGCAAAACATTGTAGGTACTAAAAGATTAAAACTTGCCTCTCTCTTCCAGTTTACCTTTCCTGGAGTTCCTTCCATATACTATGGAGATGAGGCAGGTCTTACGGGTTATAGGGATCCCTTCAACAGACAGACCTACCCATGGGGATATGAGGATAAGACTTTGATAGACTGGTATAGAACTATAATAGCTATTAGGAAAGGGGTAGATGCACTTAAGACAGGAGCATTTGTGCCCCTCTACTATAAAAAAGATGTATATGGTTTTATGAGGTCAATACAAGATGAGACGGATGAATTTGGAGAAACCAAGGAGGATGGAATAGCTATTATATTTTTAAATAGAAGTAGGCATAGGAAATATTCAATATCCTTGGATATATCTAATCTAGGGATAGGATGGATGATAGATGCATTGGAGAGAAAAAAAATAGACATCAGGGAGGGTATTCTCAATATAGATATACCTCCTTTAACGGGAAATTTATATATTTTCCAAAAAAACGCTTTATTTTTTCCAGGATCTAGTGTAGAATAAAGAAAAGTCAAAGTAGTATGGTTAGTATGGTAGTTTTACGTAGATTTTAGATATTTAGTATGGAAGGATGGTAGTATTATGGAATTTGTATTACTTGGGATTTATTTCGTCATTTTACTTGCAATAGGTTTTTACAGCATGCATCGTACATCTTCACTTCAAGATTTTTTTCTCGGTGGAAGGAATATAGGTCCTTGGATGTCAGCCTTTGCATATGGAACCACCTATTTTTCAGCGGTCATATTTATAGGATATGCTGGAAGGATAGGCTGGGATTTTGGTCTCTCTGCTATATGGATAGCTATAGGCAACGCGGTTTTAGGTAGTTACCTTGCTTGGCGTATATTAGCTAGGCAGACCAGATATTTGACACATCGTCTAGATGTATCTACTATGCCAGAATTTTTTGAAATACGATATGATAGTAAAGCTTTAAAGGTGTTCTCTGCTATTATAATATTTATATTCTTAGTACCCTATTCAGCATCAGTATATCAGGGGCTTAGCTATTTATTTGAGCAGATTTTTGATATTCCATTTATATACTGTATGGTAGGTATGGCAGTGGTGACAGGTATATACCTCATGATGGGAGGTTATTTTGCAATGGCCCTTACTGATTTTATACAGGGCGTAATAATGGTAGTTGGTATAGTACTCATGGTCATATACGTACTTATTCATCCCAATGTAGGTGGCCTAGCTAAAGGAATTGAAAGTCTTCATGCGATAGAACCTAAACTTACATCCCCTGTAGGGCCGGGAGGCTTTATATCACTTTTTTCATTGGTGTTTTTGACTAGCCTTGGAAGCTGGGGACTGCCACAGATGATCCATAAATTCTATGCCATAAAAGACGAGCAATCGGTTAAGCGTGCAACTTGGATTTCATCTATATTCGCCATATTAGTTGCAGGAGGCGCATATTTTACGGGTGCATTTGGTAGACTATTTTTAGACAATAAAATGCCTATAGATATTGTAACAGGTACTCCAAATGCTGATATGATAATGCCCAAACTCCTTCAAATAGCACTTCCTAAATCCCTTATGAGTATTATATTGATACTAGTTCTATCGGCCTCGATGTCTACACTTTCGTCTATAGTACTTGTCTCAAGTTCGGCTATATCTATGGATCTCATAAAGGGTGTATTGGCACCTAATATGAAAAAGCGTAATGTAGTGCTTATAATGCGAATACTATGTGTGGTATTTGTAATATTGTCTTTTGTAATAGCTATCACCAATAGGGCAGGTATACTTACACTCATGTCCTTTTCATGGGGAACCATCGCTGGTTCATTTTTAGCCCCATTTCTATATGGACTTTACTGGGAAAAAGTTACAAAGGCAGGAGCATGGGCAGGTTTTTTATCAGGCTTTCTAACTTCCATTGTGCTTGCCATGGTTAGAGGTCTTAATGCAGGTGATGCACCTATGATAGGAGTAATAGCCATGTTGGTGTCTCTTGTGATGGTTCCAGTTGTAAGCTTTATAACATCTAAATTTTCCAAGGAGCATATTGAAGCCATATATGGTGAGGTAGATAAGTCGGAGTTAGAGTTTAATCGAGAGATACAACCACTACAAAGATAGTTTTTTATATATTATATCATCTCAATATGCATATATTACCGGATATAAATTTTTATATAAAGGTTAAATTAATAACAGAACATCTATAGGAGGTGATATAATATGCCAGCAAATAGGAATAGTAATAGGACTTTAGTTCCCGAGGCAAGACAGGCTCTTGATACAATGAAATATGAGATTGCAAACCAGCTAGGGATAAATCTTAAGCAGGGTTATAATGGTGATCTAACTTCAAAAGAGGCAGGGTATATTGGTGGTTATATGGTAAAACGTATGATACAGGATGTCCAAAACCAGATGAGTGGACAGCCTATAAATCCCCAGCAACCAGGTCGATAATGGATATGACAAAATAAATAGGTAGATTATCCATTAGATTAGTCAAGGAGTATATTGCTTTGTTTTAACTTGATTAATTATAATATACAAAAAGAAGGTAGTTCATGAAGTTGAACTACCTTCTTTTTGTGCATCTGGTATGGGTGATAGCGGGTATAAGGTTTCTACTATAAAAGGATTACCAGACTTTGATATAATTCTCGCCTTTTTTCAAAAGCGCAATAGGTCCTAATGAACTCTTTTTGGATTTTTGTTTATCTAGGAAGTCAGTATCTAATATCAAATCACTACCATTTGGTGTATCAAACTCAGCGTCAACAATGCGGACTCTCTCTAACGTCGATGTTGAATGTATCTCACCTAGAATATTTTCGAAACTCTCTGGCAATTCACAAGAGAGATAAACTTCTTCGCCTTTATCAATGATTTTGAATTTCGGATCAAAATCTTTATCAACCAGTTTGTCATTTTCTCTTTCAAAAGGTTCTGCTCCATTTAAGTATGCATTGTTATTAATATAAACGGGTTGCTCAACCAATTCAAACGCTTCAAGGTCGCCATGCTTTTTATGGACATTTTCGATATATTCTTCTAAAGATGTAGTATAGTTCTTATAATGGGATGTTCCAACGCCCTCTAATCCATCTTTTCCAATGAAAAGATTATTATAGAAGCGATCATCCCCACCGTAGACAAATGCAAAACCTGCAACTTTTGTGCTATGTGGAAGGTGATATTGCGTGGAACGATTTAAAACTTTTTGTTGGTTCATCTTACCGGCGATTAAATTGTTAATATAAGCTCCACCCTGTGCTATATTATCTAGTGCATATTCAGAAGCTAAGATATTATGGTCAACTACATATGGTCCATGGCTTACTTCTACAAATAGATCGCGGCTATTGTCATAGAATAGATTTTTGCTAACTCTTGTTCCTTGTGTTTGCCAATCTAACCATAATCCTAGAGAACAATTGTGAATGCGGTTATGATGGATTTGGACATCGATAGCTGCGTGCAACTTGATTCCTGCGATTTCATGACCATAAAATTCACGTTTTATACCAATGTTATAGATATGATTATCATAGATTTCACTAAATACGCATCCTAAATGACCGACAATCGCATTTTGACCACAATCATAGATTGTATTGTTGCGGATAATATGGGAACCAATCTTTTCTTTGCTCCAGCCATTGCGTTCAGCACTAAAAACGGATTCTAGCTGGTATTGGTACCCAGGTTTATCTCTACGGATAGAACGATATAGATGTCCTGTAGAGCCCTCCTTACCAATACTTATAGCACTACATTTTGAATCATGGATGATATTATCTTCAATGATCCAACCTTTACTCCAATTTGCACCAATCAATCCAGGTTGATCAGCTGTTGGAGGTGCCCATGGTGTTGCTGCATGTGCCATTTCAAAGCCTCTTATAGTAATATAATCTCTACCTGTCTTTGTAGGATAAAAGCAGGATCTACGTACATTTATTTCAACGAATTCTTCATTTGGATCAGCACCTTGAAAATTTGCATAGATAACTGTATTATCAGCATCTACTTCTGCAAACCAAACATATTTAGTCTGTTCTGGATTCACAACTGGAACAATCTTTTGTGTCCAGTGGTCTAATATTTCTGTCCTGACAGATGGCTCGATCAATTCTTCAAAACTACTAACTTCATAAAAAGACATCCCATTTAGATAGACATCCCCTAAATGTTTAGTCTCTTCAACTGTAACGAGCCAATCACCAAATATCTCTTCCTTATATGGATTAAAGTCACCGAAAAAGCTATTTGGCAATTCACATTTCCAAACGTTTCCTTCAACATGTTGCCAATTTTGAATGCGCTCAGATCCTTTGATGACTACTTTTTCACCTTCTGCAGCTTGATAGGTAATTCTTCTTTTATCGCTTAGTCCTTTGTTCTTAGGTTTTACCCATTCACGATATACCCCTTCATGAACTACAACTGTGTCTCCAGCTAGAGCAACAGAAGCGGCTTTATTTATAGTTAAAAACGGATCTTGCTTAGTGCCTTTGCCTTGATCAGAGCCGGTCTTTGCTACGTGATATACCATCATTGTATAGCCTCCTTTGAATTCGTTTTATTCCATTATAAGAGATAATAGTAGATATTCCTATACAAAATGTAGTATAATTTAAGACAATATTAGTGCTTTTAAAAGAGGGGGGCAATGTCATGGTTTTTTTTGAAAGACATGGAATGGAGGGCAAAGAACTATTCCAGTTCTTTCCGTTGAAGAATTATCAATTTCCTCTTCATTTTCATCGAGCATATGAACTGATCTATGTAGACAATGGTCAGTTGTCTGTAGTTATTGATCAAAAAGAATATCTATTGCGGAAAAATGATTTGGCCTTTATCTTTACTAATCAGATGCATGAATTTGAGACTGTTGACTTTTCTGAGATTACAATTATTCTATTCTCACCAGACTTAATTGGGGATTTTCATATAAATTATAAAGGATTGATCCCAAACGACAATATATTACAATTAGGAGTGGAACCTGAATTTGCAAAACTAAATTCTATCTATGGTCAAAAGAGCTTTTTATATGCTGTGTGTGCTGATCTAGTGAATCAAAAATCATTTACTTCGGTTGAGCAATCATCTCAAACAAAGATACTCTATAAAATCTTGCTTTATGTAGAGCAAAATTATTCTACCGATTGTACCTTAAAAGCTATTGCAAAACAAATAAAGTATGATTATGCTTATATATCAAAGTTATTTGCTCAGCAGATGAACATAACATTTACTGAATACTTAAATAATTATCGGATTTCACAGGCATGTTATCTATTGAAAAACTCTAACCAGTCTATTGGTGAAATTGCGCTGAATTGTGGCTATAATAATTTAAGGACTTTCCATCGAAATTTTAGAAAAATAATTAAAATGTCACCTAATGAATATAGGAAATTAGACTAAATAAAACAGTTAAGACAGGAAAGTTTTGGTAATATCATAGTTTTATAAATATACTATTAAGTGAGTCTTTAGTTTTATAGCTGCCATTTATTATGGTACGATAAGATAAAGAGAGATACCCTAAGGAATCTTAGGGTATCTCTTACAGCTGGGCTTTATACTATAGTCTTTATATATTTTTATCGGATATGCCACAACATAAAAGTTCCTTATCTACATGAGATAATACATTTACTCATGAGTATTACTTAGAAATTTTTAATCTTGCGTCTGCATTTCTTGAAATAAATCTTTCACACTGGGATAGATACTCTTGAATACTCTGTATCGTTTGTCATATAGAGCTACAATTTCTGGATCTGGCTCTACTGTTTCTGTGACTTTTACTATCTTTTCTGCAATCTCTTCGACTGAGCTATATACTCCGCAACCGACTGCTGCCAGCATAGCCCCACCAAGGGCCGGTCCTTCTTCAACAGCTAGGATGTCTACCTTCAAGTTTAAAATGTTGGCAAGGATTTTTCTCCAGAGGGGACTCTTGGCTCCCCCGCCACACATCTTAGTTCTCTCTACATCGATTCCCAAGGACTTAGCAATCTCATAGGAATCCCTTATAGCAAAGGCAACACCTTCCATCATTGCAAGGGTCATATCCTTTCTAGAGGTTCCCATGGTCATACCAATGAATGCACCTCTAGCATTGGGATCGTTGTGAGGCGAACGCTCTCCCATCAAGTAAGGAAGGAAATATACCTGGTTGGTGCCAAGGTTATTGATGTTTTTCTGTTCTCCTGCAAAGTCAGTTGTCCTCAATATATCTTCCATCCACCATTTGTTACAAGAAGCGGCACTTAAGACAACCCCCATTAAATGGTAGTTCCCATCTGCATGGGCAAAGGAGTGAAGGGCATTGTTTTTGTCCACCCTAAATTTTTTGCTGGAAATAAATATGGTGCCTGAGGTACCGAGAGAAACGTTGCATTTTCCTTCTCCGACGGTTCCAGTCCCAACTGCAGCTGCTGCATTATCCCCTGCTCCTGCTACAACCTTTACATCTTTATCTAGACCAAATTCCTTCACTATATCTTCTTTGACTGTCCCGACAACTTGATAGCTTTCATATACGGTAGGAAGCTGTTCTTCTGTTACCCCACAGATTGCCATCATCTCTTTTGACCAACATTTGTTCTTAACGTCAAATAACAGGGTTCCAGATGCATCGGAAGGATCTGTACAGTGTATACCAGTCAATTTATAGGCTATATAATCTTTGGGAAGCATGATTTTTGATATGCGCTTAAAGTTTTCCGGTTCGTGTTTTTTCATCCATAGTATTTTAGGCGCTGTAAAGCCCGCAAAGGCGATATTGGCTGTATAGTCCGATAACTTATCTTTTCCAATCTCTTGATTTAAATATTCTGTCTCTTGGACTGTTCTTCCATCATTCCATAGGATTGCAGGCCGAATGACATTATCATCCTTGTCCAAAACCACTAGACCATGCATTTGACCACCAAATCCAATACCCTTAACTTTTGTCTTGTCTATGTCAGATAAGAGCTCTCTAAGTCCGTCTTTTGTCTGTTCATACCAGTCCTCAGGATTCTGCTCTGACCAGCCTGGTCTTGGAAAAGAGATGGGATATTCCCTGGATACACTTTTCTTGATAATTCCGTCTTTATCCATTAATAATATCTTTACTGCCGATGTACCTAGATCGATTCCAATAAAATACATAAAATACCTCCTTGTATAATATGTTTAGAACTATATTTTCGGTGTTCTAAAATTAACTTTTATTTGTTTTAAAATAGCTATTCTAATGCTGAAATAGGGTTATAGAACATTTTATACTATTTCTATATAGAATTTATAAGATGACAACATCCTATATGTTGCTTATTCTATATTAAGTCATGAATTCCTGCTTTTATACAAAAATATTTATTGCCAGTTGACTATATAATCTATACTTGCATGCTATAATAAAATGAAATACTAAGAAAGTATAGAACCATAGCGAGCAATTATGTATAATGTTTTTGACCAAAAATCATAGCACGGTGAGGACTCGCTATGGCTAATACTAATTTTAGCATAGATAGATGTAAATATTTAACTCAGTCTAACTCAAGCCACGGCAAAAGCATGAATGGAAATTATACTATGGGCTAAATTATTACTAAACAGAAGCCTCTTCTTATAGTACTATATTGGTTGTATGAATATGGTATTTGAAGAAAAATAGATGGGTAATAAAAAATATGAAGGTAGTTCTTGTAAGCATTTTAATATTATGTACGCTCCAAGATAAGAAAAGAAAGAATGCATAAATCAATTGATATTCTCTTTATCGCAGTAGCTGTGACAGTATGTAAATATGAAGATTAGGAAGAGGCAGAGAAATGAGCTATTGGAAGAGAGGAATGGCTAAGAAAGCACCTTGAATTATCCAATAGTATTTACTCACATTATACTATTAAGCGAGTCTTTAATTTTATAGAACCAAAATAATTTGAGAAGATTTTTTCTAATTGGATGCAAGAGGGTACTGGTGACACTGAAGATATCGTA
Organism: uncultured Bacillota bacterium; assembly: GCA_938003945.1. Lineage (GTDB taxonomy): Bacteria > Bacillota > Clostridia > Caldicoprobacterales > Xylanivirgaceae > UBA3920. The sequence continues at coordinate 18,079 of CALKWW010000112.1, forward strand.
ATTGCTATTGAGGGTATAATTATGCATGGCACAGGTGAAACGAGCTTTGGAGAAAAAGCAATTCACATAGTAAGTGCTTGGTGCAATAAAACAATGGTATCTATCAGAAAATTTCACATTTACTCTTAGTAAACATTTATAATGACTATCCGATTTTCCATTGACATATTACCCTTAACAATATGGACTTTGGGCTTAAGAACATACCAAATATAAATTCTGCCCTTCTTTGATATCGTCTATGTATAGCCCCTTTCTTAAGATAATACCTAGTATCTATGCAATATTTTTTATTCATTTCCTCTTTCAAAAAATTATAATAAAGAGATAGTCTAAATAATCGGTGTAAAGTAAAGCCATAAACCTTTTGTCTCTCAAGCTTTTCTTAGGATATCTCTCTTTATCTTTACTTACCATATTCAAAGCAAATCTTTTAAACATTGCAAGGTTATGGGGAACTTAGGCTTTCCGAGTCTTACAAGCGTCCTCGCAAAAAGTTACATCTACGTTCCAATACGTGCTTTCACCCCCAGTGAAGTCTGACCTTTGAAAACTTCGCCACCGTCTTCACACTGCTGATATAATATGCACGCTCTTCTGTTCTTCCTCCATTGATATTACATCGGCGTATAACCATCCCAATACATTTCAAACCACTCCAGTCAAAC
>CALKWW010000113.1 GCA_938003945.1 uncultured Bacillota bacterium
TTACTATCTGGACTAATCGGATGTACAGGGATTGACGTTGTATCTCTATTAAATAAGATGAAAGTTGAGCCGGATAGCTTTGCCATTGAAGTTGAGGCAGAAGAAGCAGAAGATCATCCAAAAGTCTATACAAAAATTCATTTAATATACAAGTTCAAGGGCAGTGATCTTCCTAAAGATAAAATAGAAAGAGCCGTATCTCTATCCCAAGAGAGATACTGTGGGGTCTCTGCTATGCTAGAGAAAGCCGCACCGATTACCTATGAAGTAGTAATAGATGAGTAATCTTTATAACCGGATGGTAAATACCATCCGGTTTTTCATTTCACATTCAAAGTCTGATTTTATATGAGATAGCTAGTCCTCTTCTCTTAATATGCCAGAGGCTCTATTTATATCCATGCCAAATATTATACCCTTACCTGGCTCATCAATCCTCATGGTTTCACTTATGGTGCTAACTACTTTATCTGCTCTTTCCCTTTCAATTATTATCATAACTATTTCTTTCTCTGGTTCAAGACGCATTGAAAAAAACATAGTATCCTCGTGTATACCTGAGCCCCTTGCGTTAATGATAGTTGCGCCTCTTGCTCCCGCCGAAGTAGCAGCGTCTACAACCTCTTGTCCAAGCCCTCTGTCCACCACAGTAAAAATCGCCTCGTATTCCATACCATACTTACCTCCTGATTTTAATTCATAAACAGACGGACTACAATTTTCTATACCTACAACGTTCTTTGTAGGCATAGAGAAAGCTATTCCATGATTGGGTTTTTCCAAGTGGAAATTTTCCGTTATCACATCATGAATTAGATCTTCAAATCTTTCTTGCGTCACTATCAATACTATCTCTTTCTTCGTCTGATCAAGACTCAATAACTCTAGTATATGACTCTTAACTGTGCCTTTACCCAAAAATATTGTTCCTCCATATACCCCGATCTTTTCTATCTCTTTTAAGACTTTACTTCCCATACCTGCATTTACAATAACACAGAACAGTATACATTCGCCATCAACCTTATCTAATTCCACTTATTTCAACTCCTTTTTATAGCTTTGCGCTCATACACCAATCCTAAAGTCTGTATGGCAATTAAAGGTGTCAATGCCACCATTGCGATTACACCAAAAGCATCGATTAACACATTGGCTCCAGGGATAGCTTCTGCTACGCCTTGGGCAAAAGCTAAAATAAAAGTTGCAGTCATCGGTCCAGAAGCTACTCCCCCAGAATCAAAGGCAATACCTACAAATAATGTTGGGGCAAAATGTGATAGAACTATTGCTATTAGGTACCCTGGCAAAAGATAATGCCATAGCTGAATTTTAGGTACTAATATCCTTAACATAGAGAGTGACACAGCAATGGCTACACCTATTGACAGCGTATATAGTATAACTGCTTTTCTAATATGACCACTTGTGACATCCTGTATCTGCTCATTTAATACATACACAGCAGGTTCTGCAAATATTACGGTGAATCCCAGAAGAAAACCTATAGGTATTATTATCCAGTTATGCTCTAGTGATGCAGCAGCATGTCCTATTGCACTTCCCGCTTCCATAAATCCTGCATTCACTCCAGAAAGAAAGAGTACAAAACCTATAAATGTATAGCATAAACCCTTTAAAATCTTGATGAACTGTTTTCTCGATAGGTTAAAATATAATATGTGAAATATAAAAAACATTACTAAAATCGGCATTAGTGCCATTGCCACTTCAAATAATAACTTAGGTACTTCTTGTATAAATGGGTAGATTATACCTTTAGGAGCTACAGAATCATAGGGCAAACTGCCTCCAACTACATCTGCTCTAGAGAATATACCCATCGTAAGTACAGCAATCATAGGCCCGGCAGATGCCAATCCTAGCAATCCAAAGCTATCATCCTCAGACTCTTTCCCCCCTTGAATTGAAGCTACTCCTAGGCCTAGAGCCAGAATAAACGGGACTGTCATTGAACCAGTTGTTGCTCCACCTGCATCAAAGGCTATACCCAAAAAAGCCACAGGGCTAAATATTCCCAATAGTAGAATTCCTGCATATATTATGGTTAAAAGTTTATTTAAAGCCACATCGAATATTACCCTCAATAAGCCAATCATGACTAGTATTCCTACGCCTATTGAAACTACAATTACTAAACTAATCTGAGATATATCTCCACCAGTCACTATGTCCACTTGCCTTGCCAATACCTGTAGATCTGGTTCAGCAACATTTATAAGAAATCCAAGTATAAATCCAAATATTATTACTATCCATATATTCTTTCTCTTTGCGAGGGTTGAGCCCATAAGTGTTCCTATAGGCTGTACACCTATCTCTGTACCGAATAAAAATATAGTAAGACCGAATATTATAAATATGGCTCCAATTATGAATCTAAATATTAAATCTGTTCCTATGGGGGCTACAGTGAAGTTTAGTATTAATACTATTATGGTAATTGGAAGTACAGCTACTATAACCTCTTTAAATTTTTGCATAAGTACATTCAAATAGTATCACTGCCCTTTCTATGTTAGATTAATGGTATAACTACCACTTATTATACTACAATATATGTCTTTTTGCATACATTATTTTCAAGGAATAGTTCTTTTATTAATTAGGCTCAATAGGTTGAATTTAAATCCCTATACATAGGCCTCCTACATATAAACTTGATATTGCCCTGGTTTAAGGGATATAATGTATATAGTAGACAAAATCAATGTAAACTACAAGGAGGTAGCGATTTGATTGTTGGTCTGGATATGGGGGGGACCCATATCGACGCAGTTATTATAGAAGACGGAAAAGTTATAAATATCGTAAAGAAACCTACTGATCGTGGAGATTTATTCAAGTCCATCTGGACTACTCTGGAAGAACTCCTATCTGGATATGATAAATCTAA
>CALKWW010000114.1 GCA_938003945.1 uncultured Bacillota bacterium
AAATATGTGGTAAAAAATATTGGCATTTGTGGCTACGGTTACATTTTTAATAAAATATTTAGGGATGGTAAGTTTTTAAATTGATGATAAGAAAGGGAATATTAAAGGGAAAACAATTTTAATGTAGAATTGTATAATAAGTACAACTATTATTGAGGGATTCTGTGGCAGATAATGATCTCAACATCAGTATTCCCTCTTACAATAAAATACGAGACTTTTTGAGGTACTTTTTCATATATGGCTGCTATTCTAGGGAAGATTTTGATAGTATTAGGAACTTTAGTGTTAGGAAACATGATGATGAATTGAGGAGAACAAGAACTATATTAGGAGAAGAGTACCTACATGAACTGACGAAAGATAGGAAAAAGCATGTACAGTTGGATTTCTCATATTACGGGACAGTGGAAAACTATTTAGCAGAAATCTATTTAATACGGAATTATACACATCTGAGCTTGTCTGTATTCTTTTACATCTATATTATTCTATGGGAAAAAGGAGCACTTACTTTAGGGGATGTTGGCATACATAAAAAACCCATTACATATGGGAAGTAATAGAATAATGCGAAGAGGATATGTTGGAGAGGTTGAATTTAAGATACCAATTGCCAATAATAGTTTACTGCAGATACTCAAGGTAATGGGTATGGGAAATCTCTATAGCATTGGAGGTGGACAGATAAAACTTTGTACAATTTAAAAATTGTATGAAAGGGGGGAATTATAGATTGTTATCTGCTATTAAAGATATTGGAAAATTTACGACAGATCGGGATAGGATAGATAAGCTAGATATAATTATAGATAGGATAGATGGGCAAAACTATAACAAAGTGATAGCCATAGAATTAGAGAAGATAGACTATGATTTTAAGTTTTTAGATGTCATGAGGGAAGATTTTAAGGAAACTGAAGAGATGCGCTATCTACACAAGAGTGGATCTTCAAGTGGAGCCAACTTTACCCCTACATCTAAGATAAGCCAGAATAAAGCTGATAAGGTAAAAGGGATGGTAGATCGTAGGATACTAGGATGGTTTAAGATATTAGATGATAGGAAGCTCCTCATATCCGATGAAGATAGACGTTTTTTAGAGAATATGAGGGATGTACTGGCAGAGCATGAAGAGAGTATTAAAGAAAAGGTTGTAGAGATATGGAGCGAATTGGATTCTAAAGAACGTGCAATAATTACGATAAAAATATACGATGATGGAAGATATAAATATTTAGGAGATTATGAAATATTTAAACGATTGATATTCTATCAATTAGAATCTAAATTAGGTAAGATCAAGTCAGAGGATAAGGTTTGTTCAATTTGTGGCAATACGAGCCCCATTGTGATGGGAAATGCAAGCCCATATGCGTTCTATACAATAGATAAAATAGGCTATATAACAGGCGGTTTTGATGATAAGAAGTCATGGAGAAACTTTCCCATATGTCCTGATTGTAATTTAGTATTAGAGCATGGTAGAAAATATATAGAACAAAATTTAAACTTTCATTTTTGTGGGATAGGTTATTATCTCATACCTAAATTTTTGATAGGTACACCATACGATCATGATTATATATTTGATATATGGGAAGAGGGTTCTAAAGATATATCACTAGGGTATGAGGCAGTCAAGAGTATAACAGGTGATGAGGACGATATATTATACGAACTACAAGATGCCAAGGATACGATAGCTTTAGACTTTCTATTCTTAAAGAAAGACCAATCTGCAGAAAGGATTTTACTCCACATACAAGATGTATTTCCATCTAGGATACGTACAATATTTAATGCCAAAGATTATGTGGATAATCTTTTAGGATCTAATTTTACATTTGGAACAATCCGAAAGTTTTTCTTTAAATCAGATGCAAAAAAAGCTAATACAGATCTTGATAAATATTTCCTAGATATCATAGACCGAATCTTTAAAGCACGTCCCATATCACCTGAGTTTACGTATAGGTTCATAATAAATAAGATTAGAAATGATCTACTAAATCAAAATAATTATTATTTCTCCATGCAGGATGGTCTTATGACCATATTATTTTTAAGTCAGTTAAGGTTAATTGAGATGGAGGAGGGAGAATTCTTGGAAGATAGAATATTTGATGAGATGTTTGGAAGATATGGTAGTACATTTAAAACTCCAGTAAAGAGGGGATTATTCTTGTCGGGTTCTCTCACAGAACTTCTGCTTAGGACTCAAAAGAGAGATAGAGCAACTGATAATCCACCATTTTTGAAACATCTAAAGAGTTTGAGGTTGAATGAAAGGGACTTTAGGGGACTACTTCCCAAGGTTCAAAATAAGCTAGAAGAGTATAACTCCTTTAGAATGAGAGAGAGGATAATTGCACAGGAGGCATCCCACTATATGTTACTTGCCGGTGAAGATTGGGATATGACAGTGGATGAGATGAATTTCTATTTTTGCGCAGGTATGAACCTTGCCAATGACGTTACAGCTGTCATATTCAAAGACAAAGACAAGAAAAAAGAAAAGAAATAATTGGGAGGTATTATAATGTCAGCTATAAAAAACCGTTCGGAACTTTTGTTTTTATATGATGTGACGGATTCTAATCCAAATGGTGATCCTATAGATGAGAATAAACCGCGTATAGATGAGGAGACAGGAATAAACTTTGTCACAGATGTCAGGCTAAAGAGGACGATTCGTGATTATCTCCACGACTATAGGGGAAAGGAGATATTCATACTAGAATTGCGTGATGGAGATGGTATACTAAAAGATAAGGAAGCTAGGTTAAAAGAATTTAAAGATAACAATGAACTTATAAAAGAATGTATTGATGTAAGGTTATTCGGTGCTACAACTGCAGTAAAAGGTAAGACCATGACATTAACTGGACCTGTACAATTTAAATATGGTCGTTCGCTCCATAGGGTGAATATGACATATGTAAAGGGTACAACTGTGATGCCGTCGAAAGATTCTAAGAGGCAGGGTACTTTTACTGAAAGATATGTACTCCCCTATTCTCTTATTGCATTTAATGGAATAGTAAATGAAAATGCGGCCATCAGACAGAAGATAGAATTGACAGAGCAGGATATACATTTACTATTAGATGGTATGTGGAATGGAACTAAAAACCTTATTTCAAATTCCAAGGCAGGCCAGATGCCAAGGTTTTTATTGAGGGTGATATACAGAGAGGAAAATTATCACATAGGAGAATTGGACAAGCGAATAAAATTTATAAGTGAAAAGCAAGATGAGGAGATAAGAGATATAGAAGATGGGAAGTTAGATATAACAGGGCTAGTCAATGCTCTTAGAGATAATAGGGAGAAGATATTGGGAATTGAATATAGACTAGATGACAGGGTACAGATAGCCTACGATGGTAAAGTTGCCTGCTTGAATGAGTTATTGTCAGAATTTAAACTAACTGAAATAAATTTTTAAGGGGAATGGATATGGAAGTCTTGATATTTGATATATTTGGTGATTTAGGGCATTTCAAAAAATATTATACGACATCTTCACCATTGAGTTTTTCATTTCCTCCTCCACCTACTGTAGCAGGAATGTTAGGTGCCATTACAGGTGTCGATAAAGATGAATACCTAGATGTCTTTTCTCCTGAACGATGTAAAATAGCCATACAGATAATGGAGCCTATACAAAAGCTTAGGGCTGGCTTAAATCTCATAAACACCAAGGGAAACCATTGGATTCCCATTAAAAAGGCCAATCACGGACCTAGGAGCCCCATAAAGGTGGAATTTATAAAAGAGCCTTGCTATAGAATATATTTTTGCCATGAAGATGAGAAACTCTTCTACAGGATGGCAGAATTTATTGAAAGTCATAAGAGTTTCTATACCCTATCTTTAGGGTTGAGCGAGCTTTTAGCCGATTTTAGTTATGTGGATATCATGCATTTTGAAAAGAGACAAAATGAAGATATAGATATTATAAGTGTTGCACCCCTATATCTTGTAGATGGTATACACATAAATTCGAGTGGAGATAGGAAATACTTCAAAGAGAAGATGCCAATTATAATGGATAGGGATAGGGTTGTCCACAGATATGAAGATGTGTTATTCGAGATAGATGGAAAATCTGTTAGGTTACGCGCTAATCGCTATTGGGAGGGGGAAAACGGTGAATGCATTATGTTCTTCTGATTTTTTCTCTCATCCCGATAAGCTACTTGCCGATCACCTTACAAGTGTAGCAAAAATGGGTTCAACTGAGCTATTAAAAAAACCCATGGAAGTGATATATGGTTATTCTATTGAAGAACTTGCCACTTTGATAGAGTTTTGTGGTTTTTGTCATGATATGGGCAAATCTACAAGGTATTTTCAGAGATATCTATTTGCCCCAAAACGTGAGAAGAACCACTTAAAGACAATGTCGGAGACTCATCATGGATTTTTATCTGCTATTATTACATTCTATTGTGTAAATCAATATTGTAATGATGAGTTTCTTGCATATCTTTCTTTTTTGGTTGTAAAGCGACATCACGGCAACTTTAGAAATGTTATAGATGAATCTAAGATATCTGAGAAGGAGATAGAAGTTTTAAAAACTCAAGTAGATAGTATAGATATATGTATATTTGACGAAATGGTTAAAGTACTACACAGTCGTGGGTTTAAGGGTGATCTATCTGCAATCAATTTACCATATTGGATAACTGCTTTCCCTGACGATATGAGAAAGTGCAGGCATACTTTGAGAAGACTTGGCAAGCGACAAGATATAATGCCATATATGTTACTTAATTTTCTCTTTTCCATACTAATAGATGCGGATAAATGTGATGCAGTATTTAGTAAGAGTATAGATCGCCCGTGTGTCGATATGGATGAATCCATAGTGGATACATATAAGTCTACTTTTTTGTCTAGCAAGACAAAAATAGATATGTTGAGGGAAGAGGCATATAGGGAGATAGTAAATACAGACATAGATCTATCTGAGAGAATATATTCTATTAACTTGCCAACGGGACTTGGGAAGACATTGTCTTCTTTGGCGTTTGCCTTAAAATTGAGGGAACGGGTGGCAGAATCCAAAGACTATGTACCTAGGATAATATATTCATTGCCTTTTTTAAGTATTATAGAACAAAATGGAAGAGAGTATGAAAAAGTATTAAAAGCAAGTAAGGTGTCTACAAAGACAAATGTCTTGTTAAAGCATCATCATCTGACAGACATATCTTATGATGATGGGGAGAGTGAATTTGATACCAATGAGGCAAAGTTTTTAATTGAAGGTTGGAATGGAGAGATAGTAGTTACAACTTTCGTACAGTTTTTTCATACCCTCATGTCAAACAGAAATAGCGCACTTAGGAAGTTTCATAAAATATCTGGAAGTATAATATTGCTAGATGAGATACAGTCAATACCAACTAAATACTGGGCACTAATGGAAGAACTGTTTAAGACATTAGCATATGAATTTGAATGCTATATAGTATTTATAACAGCAACTGATCCATATATTATAGGAAGAGATGAATGTATTTCATTGACAGATAGCAAAAAATATTTTACCAATAAAAATTTGGATAGGGTAGTGTTAAAGCCCCTTTTAGAAAGAGACATGTATTTAGAGGAATTTATCGACTCTATAGAGTTTCAAGCGGATAAGAGCTATATGTTTGTATTAAATACAATTAGTTGTGCCAAACATTTTTATACACTATTAAGGGGAAAAGTTGATAGTAGTGAGATCGCCTTTCTTTCTACCCATGTCGTTCCCAAAGAACGTTTGAGCAGAATAGAGGGTATGAAGGATAAGAAATATAGATTTGCAGTTACTACTCAGCTTATAGAGGCAGGAGTTGACATAGATTATGATGTTGTATATAGGGATTTTGCTCCTCTTGACTCTATAAATCAGACTGCAGGGCGATGTAATAGGGAAGGGGAGAGCAAAGGAGAGGTATACATTGTGTCACTGCGTGATGAAAATCAAAGATATGCAAGTTATATATATGATTCTGTATTGCTCGACATTACAAGAAATTTATTAGTGCAAGATAGTATAGCTGAGGAGGAATTTCTAAATCTGATTGAGGAGTATTATAGTCATGTAAAAAATAGAAAGTCTTACGATGAATCAAGAAAATTATTAGACGCTGTATATAAGCTGAAATATACTAGTATAGACGGTAGTCCCTGCATTGCTGATTTTAGATTAATAGATGATGATATACCCAGAATAGATGTTTTTGTGGAACTCGACGATTATGCAGAAAAGTTATGGAAAATGTATATGGGTCTTAAAGATATATATAGTCCCATTGAGAGGAAGATAAAGTTTGATAGTTTTAAAGCTAACTTTTATCAATATATAATTTCTGTACCTGCTACGGTAGAAAACTTTCCAGTGCTAAATGAAGGTTTTGGCTATATAAACAAAGCTGGCAAATCCGACTACTATGATCCTGTTACAGGATATATATGTGAGGATAGAGTGCTTATATGGTAGTATATTATATAAGGGAGGATGTAATTTATGCGGCTGGAGTTGGAATTGGGTTTTGATGATAGATTGGTGTTACCCATACATTACAACCATATAGTTCAAGGCTTTATATATAATAATATTGAAGATGATATATTTAGAACATTTTTGCATGATGAAGGTTTTCAGTATGAAAAGAGGAGTTTCAAGTTTTTCACATTTTCCAGATTACTTGGGAGATTTCAAATGAACACTACAGATGGGACTATAACATTTGCACCACCTATAAAGCTCATCGTTTCGTCTGCGGTAGATGAGTTTATAGAGAATTTTGCTAACTCAGTTATAAAAAAGGATGACCTATTTTTAGGTAAGACATCAGTATATATAAATAGTATATCTGCATATGACTATAAAAGGGATTGTAGCAGTGGAATTATTACTATGTTATCTCCTATGGTTACATATTCTACAGTTACCCTTATGGGAAAGAAAAAAACCATATATCACAGCCCTTCTACAGAGATATTTAATAAACTTATATATGAAAATCTAAGTAAAAAGTATGAGATAATATATGGTCAGCAGCCAGATGAAAAGTTTTCCATAGAACCTTTAAATGACAGAGATATAAAGATGAATATCATAAAATATCATGATCTAATTATAAAAGGATGGATGGGAAAATACAGAATAGAGGGTCAACCGGAACTCATAAAGATCGCGTATGAGACAGGTCTTGGGAGTAAAAATTCGCAAGGATTTGGTTGTTTTATTATTATTCCTGAGAGGAGATGAAAAAAGTGTCCCAGTTGGTCACAGGAACACTTGTGCAGGGATTTATAATATGCAAGCGTCAGACATGGTTAATGGCTCATCAGATAGTGCCTGATCAGGAACATTCATATCTTGAAATAGGTAGACTTATAGATGAAAAGAGTTATGATAGGTCGAGAAAAAAAGTACATCTGGATAATGTAGTTTTGGACCTTGTTAGATCAGAAGAAGGAGATTTGGTGGTGGGGGAGATAAAGAAAAGTTCGAAAGGTGCAGAGAGTGCCAAAATGCAACTTGCATTTTATCTCTATAAGCTTAAAGAATATGGCATTGATGCAAGGGGAAGACTTTTATTCCCTGAAGAACGTAGAAGGATAGATGTTGAATTAGATGATAAAATGATAGATGAGATTGAAAATATTGTAAGAGAAATAGAAGATATAATAAAAGAACCTTTCCCTCCACCTTTTAAAAAGATAGCTTTTTGTAAACATTGCGCATATAAGGAGTTTTGTATGTCATGAAAAAGGCAATATATCTATTTTCAGATGGAGAATTAAGGAGAAAAGACAATACTATATATTTTGAGAATAAAAAAGGAAGAAAATATATTCCTGTTGAAAATACTGATGAACTCTATATTTTTGGAGAAGTGGATGTGAACAAGAGATTCTTAGAGTTTGTAACTCAGTCTAAGATAATAATGCATTTTTTCAACTATTATGGTTATTATATAGGTTCATACTATCCGAGAGAACATATGAGCTCCGGCTATATGATACTTAGGCAAGCTGAAAATTATTTAGATTATGAGAAGCGAATAGAGATTGCAAGGGAATTTGTCAAAGGTGCTTCACAAAATATGCTACAGGTTATACGATATTACAAAAACAGAGGGAAAGCATTAGCTGAAGTAGAAGATGCCATAAGGGAATTGACATACTCTATAGATAATTACTATACAATTGAAGAATTGATGGCGATAGAAGGCAATATAAGGGAATACTATTATAGAGCTTTTGATATCATACTTGACAATCCTGATTTCGTATTTGAACAGCGTACTAAACGCCCTCCCAAAAATTATCTAAACACTCTTATAAGTTTTGGCAATTCAATGATGTATACTGCTGTATTAAGTGAGATATACAAAACCCATTTAGATCCTAGAATTGGATATTTGCATGCAACTAATTTTAGAAGATATACGCTTAATTTAGATATAGCTGAACTATTTAAACCTATCGTAGTGGACAGGATAATTTTTACTGTAGTTAGAAAGAGTATGATAACAAAGGAGGATTTTGAAAAGTCGGCGCAGGGTATTCTCCTGACAGATAGGGCAAGAATGGTGTTTATTCAGCAATTTGAAGATAAACTCAAGACGACTATAAAGTATAAAGAACTAGGAAGGAATGTCTCTTACAGACGTCTTATTAGATTGGAATTATATAAGCTTGAGAAGCATCTTATAGGGGAATCGGAGTATAGACCTTATATAGCAAGTTGGTGATATTATGTACATAATATTGGTATATGATGTGGGTGAGAAAAGAGTAGCTAAGGCTCTTAAGACTTGTAGAAAATATTTGACGTGGGTACAAAATTCTGTATTTGAAGGAGAAATAACCGAAGCAACGTTTAAAAAATTAAAATATGAACTTGAGGAAATAATAAATAAAGATGAAGATTCTGTAATTATATATATATTGCGAACAACAAAATATTCTCAAAGAGAATGTTTAGGAAAAGAAAAAAATCCTATTGATATATTTATTTAAATTTCGTCGGTCTCCGGTAGTGCAAAAACCCCCGGAGATCGACGAAAAGTGTTTTTTGGCTGTAATGCAATAGTGGTGGGAAATATGAGAGTTTCACAAAAACTGTAAAATGCCTAAAATGTCATTGACAGAAAAAGGGGAATGTAGTAGAATTAATATGTGCAATGGGTTGTTAGCCTACCTATAAGGAATTGAAACTTGCATGTATTTGCTTTGATTCTACCTTTTGGTATCCGTTGTTAGCCTACCTATAAGGAATTGAAACCTTGATAAAATCACGTGTTTTTGACAACAAAATATAGTTGTTAGCCTACCT
>CALKWW010000115.1 GCA_938003945.1 uncultured Bacillota bacterium
GCAAACGATGGTGGGCTTATTATAGCTTTTTAATATGACTGAACAAGGTGAATATTAATGGCGAGAAAAAGAAACCTTACCCCATTATATTTATTAATAAATGTGGGTATATTGATAGCTGTAATTATTTTCAATCCTGAGATTAAGAATATAGATCAGGTATTGAGAAAAATGGACTACCAGTGGATTGTTATCAGCGTAGGGTTTATGGTTATATTCTGGCTCTTAGACACTATAATGACACGTCGTATAATGAAACTGACTTTAGGAAGTAATATGGAGTTCTTAGATATATTTACTATAAACCTGATAGGTAGATATTATGCCTCTCTAGTTCCTTTAGGAGGTGGGCAGGCAGCCCAAATAGTTTATTTGTCAAAGCGAGGTATACCCCCTGGCAAGTCCAGTTCTATTTTGATGATGAAATTTTGGGTATATCAGACAGCTCTTGCCGTATATGCTATACTTATGTTTATGCTCAAGGGAGGCATGATAAAGGAGTATAGGCCATATATGTTTGGGGCGGGTATATTTGGATTCCTAGTAAATATAGTAGGGCCCCTTATACTCTATATATTGTCATCTAAAGAAGGCTTAATAAACAGTATTGTAGAGAAAACAATAGACTTTTTTAGATCAAGAGGTAGAGAAGAGAAAAAAGTAAGGGTTGCTGAAAGGGCAACTGAGTTTGCAGAGGATTACTCTAAAGCTGTTGAACTGATAAATGAGAATATGAGAGGGCTTAGAGCACCCCTTGTACTGTCTTTAATACAGGTAGGTGTATTTTATGCACTTCCATATCTTATATATAGGGGTTGTGGACTGTCAGAGGCGGGAGTCGTGGATATTATGCTAACTAATGTCTTCTTGCATTTTGCCGTCTGTTTTGTGCCTACACCAGGCGCTGCAGGAGCAACAGAAGGAGGATTTTTCTCGCTATTTAGCCTATATTTTCCCAAGGATTCAATACTAATAGCAATGCTATGTTGGAGGTTTATAAGTTTTTATTTGACTTTAGTAGTTGGGGGTACAATGATATTTATGGAAAAACTAAGGGAAAAGAGTAAATAAACTATTCACAGACAGTACTTATATATGATATAATATGATCTAATAAAAAAATATGGACAAAACGGTTGGGTGGATTATAATATCTACTTTCAAGAGTAGTTTGGTTTCTGGGGTGGGAAATCTATATTAGAAATATAGATTTCCCACTTCTTATTTTTGGAAGGAGGTGCTATGTGTGAAAAAAGACGTGATTTTAACCTTAGCATTTTTTGGTATAGCTCTCTTAATATTGGTATTGTATGGAATCTTTTTCACTTAGGAGATATATTTAATTCTTATAGAAGGGCCTCCCGCTGCTCTGTTTCTTTCGCGATAGTGTTAAAGGACGGAGAAAAAGTGTGTATCTTTGCGTATTTTAAACGTATTAATATAAAATATGATATAATAGAAGATACATACTAATATTGCGGGAGGTAATAATGTATGGATTTTATAGATCTTGCTAGAAAGAGATTTTCAGCTCGGAAGTTTAAAGAGATTGATGTAGAAGAAGAAAAGATAAAACAAGTCTTAGAAGCGGGAAGGATAGCGCCGTCGGCTTGTAATTATCAGCCGGTTCATTTTGTAGTGGTTCGAGAGGAAATCCAAAGGGAACGGGTATGTTCCACATATGAGGGTAGCTGGCTAAAAGAAGCTCCAGTTATAATAGTTGTATGTGGGGACTATGGTCTTTCGTGGAAACGGCCCAATGACAATAAGGACCATTGTGATATAGACGCTGCAATTGCAATAGATCATATTACACTAGCTGCAGCGGATTTAGGCCTTGGGACATGCTGGGTATGTAATTTTGATGCAGAAAAATGCGGTGAGTATATACATCTACCAGAACGGCTAGGTGCTATAGCTATTATACCCCTTGGCTATCCGGCAGAAGAAGCAGATATAAATAGACATGATGAAAAGCGAAGAGCTTTAGACCAAGTTGTTCACTGGGAAAGATTTTAGAAATGGCGTAGTGCTCATATTGGGATTCATAATGCCATATCTAAGGGAAGAGATTGGCCTTATTTAAAACAAGGATAGATATGCTGAAAGTAATATATAGAGATATTCTTTAGTGGAGGGTCGATAGATATGGTGATTGGTGTATGTAGAATAGAGCTTTGCATAGTTGATGCGCTATCCTTAAAGGATAAACGCATGGTGCTCAGGAGTATAAAGGATAGATTGAAAACAAAATTCAATATAGCCATTGCAGAAATAGATAAAAACGATAATTGGCGAATTGCCGAACTAGGGATTACATGCGTGTCAAATGCAGGATCTCATGCAGATAGTATACTGTCCAATGTGATCAATTTTTTGGAGAGAGATGGTAGAGCTCAAATAATAGACTATTATACGGAAACGATACATGTATAGGGTTGAGGAGTTGATGCAAGTGGGGAAGAATATATATACGTATACTATATCTACAGATGTAGATGAGCAATTTATAGACATTACATATCTTGTTAGAGAGGCAATAGATAAAGCTAATATTGATGAGGGTATCGTGACAGTGTTTTGCCCTCATACTACAGCTGGAATTACTATAAACGAAAATGCGGATCCTGATGTGACCAGGGATATACTTGTAGGTCTTGACAAGATATTTCCCATAGATGGGGATTACAGACATTTCGAAGGGAATTCCCATGCACACTTAAAGGCTTCTACTATGGGGTCTAGTTGTACAGTAATTGTATCAGATGGGCATCTCATGCTAGGTACATGGCAGAGTATTTACTTCTGCGAATTTGATGGACCACGAAATAGAAGGGTAATAATAAATACAATAAGCTCTTAAATATGCCAAACAAGGCTCCTAGAAGAGTATATTAATCTAGGGGCCTTGTTTTTGGTTAAAATGCTAATATAAAAGGGATTTTGTTACTTTGAAATATTATGATTAGGTACTATAATAGAAATATGTAATAAATCTTTCATTTGTGTGAAAAAGATGGGAAAAAACCATCAAAAAATTTAGGGGGGATAAAATGGGTATCCGTATTGAAGAAGATCTATTAGGAAAGATCGAGATACCGGCAGAAGCTTATTATGGAAATCAGACAAAGCGAGCCTATGATAACTTTAAAATTACTGCAAAGCCTATTCACAGAGAAATTATAATGGGCTTAGCCAATGTAAAGAAGGCAGCAGCAAATGTAAACTATGGCATCGGGATTTTAGAGGAAGATATTCGTGATGCAATAGTTGAAGCATGCGATGAAATATTAGATGGCAAATTGCACGATCAATTTATAATTGATGCTATTCAAGGTGGAGCGGGAACTTCTATGAACATGAATGCGAATGAGGTAATTGCAAATCGTGCTTCAGAAATTTTAGGTGGAAAAAAGGGTGACTATAAGCTTGTCAGTCCTAACGATCATGTAAACGAATGTCAATCTACAAATGACGCTGTTCCCACAGCTGGCAGAATAGCTACAATAAAACTCCTACATGTTCTCATAGGTCGACTAGAGGCCTTAAGGGATATGTTATATGAAAAGTCCGAGGAGTTTGATGATGTCATAAAGATGGGAAGAACTCAACTGCAAGATGCGGCTCCTATGAGATTAGGGCAAGAGTTCAAGGCCTATGCATCTGCAATAGAGAGAGATATAGCTAGAATTGAACTTGCCATTGATAGAGTAAAATATGTAAACTTAGGTGGTACAGTTATAGGAACAGGGTTAAATGCCCATAAAGAATATGTGGAAAATATAGTTCCGGAGCTCAGCAAAGTATCTGGGATCGATCTAGAACAAGCAGACGATCTAATAGGAGCCACACAAAATGTGGACGACTTTCCAGATGCATCGGCAGCTGTCAGAACTTGTGCCGTAAATATGTCTAAGATGGCAAATGATCTAAGACTCTTGTCGTCTGGTCCTAAGACAGGTATAGGGGAGATAAATCTTCCAGCTAAACAGGCAGGTTCGTCTATAGTACCAGGGAAGGTAAATCCTGTTATACCAGAAGTGGTAAATCAGATTGCATTTTACATAATAGGTAACGATATAACTATTACTATGGCGGCAGAAGCAGGACAGCTAGAACTAAATGCATTTCTACCTGTAGTCTTCTATCAACTCTTTGAGTCAATAGAGACTCTTGTAAACGGAATAGATACATTTATGGAGAACTGTCTAAAGGGTATAGAGGCAAATGAAGAGAGATGTAGAACTCTTGTAGATCATAGTCTCACAATGGTCACAGCACTTAGTCCCCATATTGGCTATGAAAATGCAACTAAGGTATCTCAAGAGGCGCTTACAGAGAATAAGACAATAAGGGAGATTGTTCTAAGAGAAAAACTCTTGAGTGAAGAGGAATTAAATGAAGTAAGTGAGCGACTTGATATAATTAATCATTTAAA
>CALKWW010000116.1 GCA_938003945.1 uncultured Bacillota bacterium
AAAGAGTTACTCACAATGGAGGTAAATGCAGCCATTGAAGGTTTTTTTGCAGCAGGTGCTACAGAGATACTTGTAGCCGATGGTCATGGCAGTGGAGCCATAGTCCCCATATTATTAGATACAAGGGTAGAACTTGTCCGTGGTTTTCCAGCGCCATGGCCCTTCGAGCTTGATGAGAGTTTTGATGCTATAGCATGGATAGGACAACATGCCAAAGCCAGTACTCCATATGCTCATATTGCCCACACAGGATCACAACATGTCATCGATTGTACAATAAATGGAGTATCAGTCGGTGAATTTGGCCAGCTTGCCATGTGTGCGGCCTTTCTCGGTGTCAGTCCAATATTTGGCTCAGGAGATGAGGCCTTTACCAAAGAGGCAAAGGCGCTAGTTACAGGTATTGAGACTGTGTCGGTAAAGAGAGGGCTTATGCCAGGTACCGGGGAAGAATGCACCTTTGAAGAGTATAAAGATAGAGACCCTGCAGCTATACATATCCACCCTAAACAGGCAAGAGAGCTAATAAGCGATGGTGCTGAAAGAGCTTTAAACAGATTTAAATCTGATAGGCAAGCCTTTGGCTTCCCTGTAATAGAACCCCCTTTTAAAATGGTAACAAGATATAGGCCTGCAGGAGGTAGAAGTGGTTTTGTGGAAGTCAAGAAACATCCCAATAGCATAATCGAAATGCTCAATTCCAAGGGAGAAATTATGTTATAATGTAGCTACATATATTATACTACAATCGATATACAAAGGAGATATACTATGATTTGCATTGATAACACTAATAAAAACCCATACTTCAATTTAGCACTAGAAGAATATGTGCTAACCAATTTTACCGACGACATATTTATGTTATGGATAAATAACCCTGCAATAATAGTGGGGAAAAATCAAAATACACTAGGCGAGATAAATGCGGATTATGTGAAAAAACACAATATTCCTGTAGTGAGAAGACTGTCAGGAGGTGGCGCTGTATTTCATGACCCGGGCAATATAAACTTTACATTCATAATGCCCAATACCGATGACAGCTTTACAAACTTCAAAAAATATACAGAGCCTATAATAGATGTATTAGCCAATTTAGGTGTAGAGGCTAAGCTCTCTGGCAGAAATGACCTTACAATAGATGAACGGAAGTTCTCTGGCAATGCCCAATACATATATAAGGGAAGAATACTACACCATGGCACTCTTTTATTTTCCTCTAATATGTCCCACCTTGTCAATGCACTTAAAGTAAACCCAGACAAGATAAAGAGCAAGGGCATAAAATCTATAGCCAGTAGGGTGACTAATATAAGAGAACATCTTGAAGAAGATATATCCATAAATACTTTCAAAGATATGGTCATGGATCATGTCATGAAAGAATATGGTGGAAGAGAGTATATACTCAGCAAAGAAGATATAGAAAATGCGGAAAAGATGGTGGAGGAGAAGTATGCTACTTGGGATTGGAACTATGGTTATTCGCCAAAGTATAATTTCACAAAACAGACCCGATTTGCAGGAGGCAATATAGAGATCCACTTAGATGTGCAAAATGGGGTAATACAGAGCACGAAAATATATGGAGATTTCTTCGGAAAGAGAGATGTAGGAGATATTGAAAAGGCCTTAGTTGGCATAAGACATAATGAAGAAGATGTTAAAAATGCCCTATCTAAGTTTTCACTAGATGAATACTTTGCTAATATTTCTCTAGAAGATGTGGTATCTTCTTGTTTCTAAATATTCAAAGGGCGCAGCCTCAGCTACGCCCCTTTTATATTTTATACCCCCAATTTATCCCTACGAATCTTTTCATTATATGTCATATTTGTTGTAGCCACATGTCCCTCTAAGGGAAGGATGCGCTCGTTGATTGCATCTATTAGCCAGGATGCCTGTGGGAAGAAAAACTCTTCTAGTTCATGAGCTGGCGTAATCCAGTTCCTAGAGCCTATTACAACAGGCGGGGCGTCTAGATAGTCAAATGCGTACTCACCTATGTTTCTTGCAACATCATTTAGATAGGATCCTCTCTCACATGCATCGCTTGCAAGGAGTATCTTACCAGTCTTTTTAACAGACTCTATTACCTTTTCATAGTTAAAGGGTACTAAGGTTCTAGCATCTATTACTTCAGCGGACAAACTATATCTTTCTTTTAATATATCTGCAGCCTCTAAAGCTTGATATAGAGTAGCGCCAACGGTCAATATGGTTATGTCACTTCCCTCTCTCTTGATATCTGGCTCGCCAATTTCTACCTCATAGTAGTCCTCTGGCACTCCACCTTCATGGAACATCTCTCCTATATCATATATCCTCTGACTCTCAAAGAATATTACAGGATCTGTCCCCATGAGGGCATTGTTCATAAGTCCTTTGGCATCATAGGGTGTTGCGGGGAACACCACTTTGAGACCTGGAATATGAGTACATAGAGAGGTCCAATCTTGAGAGTGTTGGGCTCCATATTTTGAGCCTACAGATACTCTGAGCATAACAGGCACCTTGAGTGTGCCGGCGCTCATAGCCTGCCACTTTGATAGCTGGTTAAATACTTCGTCTCCCGCCCTGCCTAAAAAGTCGCAGTACATGAGCTCTGCTATAACTCGTCCACCACACATGGCATAACCAGTGGCAGAGGCAACTATTGCAGCCTCAGATATTGGCGCATTAAAAAATCTATGGTAGGGTAATGCCTCTGTGAGTCCTCTGTAGACGGCAAATGCACCGCCCCAATCTCTATTGTCTTCGCCATATGCTATGAGGGTGGGATCTGTATAGAATTTATCAATTATAGCTTCAAATAGTCCATCCCTCAGTTGAAATACCCTATTTTTAGAGACAGGTTTCCCATTCTCATCAAAGGCAGTTCTAATTTTTCTGGCTATCTGTTTAACCCTTGGATTTTCCTCCTTAGGTGTTAAGACTTCACATTCCCTGTCATCCATTTTCTCTATGCGCTCATTTGAGAACATTATATCTCCGATAGCATCTGGATTTTTCACAAGATTTAATCTAGGAGATATGTCGTCATCTGTAGCCAACCTACATATCTTTGTCACAAAATCTACTGTATCACTTAGTATGTTTTCAAACTCATCGTCTGTAGCTACGCCTGCGCCCACAAGCTCTGCTCTATAGTGTATTAAGGGATCCTCCGCCATCCAGGCCTCTATCTCCTCTTTGGATCTATAGCTAGAGGCGTCTGATGGTGAATGTCCTGCATATCTGTATGTGAGTGTGTCTAGAAGGACTGGACCCTT
This sequence comes from uncultured Bacillota bacterium, assembly GCA_938003945.1. Taxonomy (GTDB): domain Bacteria; phylum Bacillota; class Clostridia; order Caldicoprobacterales; family Xylanivirgaceae; genus UBA3920. The sequence goes on from CALKWW010000116.1 coordinate 3,276, forward strand.
GTTATCCTCTATTACTTGTTTCTTACGCTTCATGGCCTCTATTACAGCTAGTGGATTATAGCCGTCTATCCTCTCTGCATGCATCTGCTGTGGGTTTATACCGGCACCTAGACGAGCCAACATATCAAAGCCCATGGTCTCA
>CALKWW010000117.1 GCA_938003945.1 uncultured Bacillota bacterium
TTGGGAGAGTAGGTCGCTGCCGGACTACATATAAAAAGAAGGATTCAGTGCATTGTGAATTGCGCTGGATCCTTTTTTATGTGCTTCTATTAGGGTTATTCATCTTTTATGTGCTTCTATTAGGGTTATTCATCTAAGAGCTCTTCTACTGTAACAAAGGTGTAGCCCTGTTCTTTGAGGGATTCTATGATAGTTGGAAGTGCATGGAGAGTTGGTTTTCTATTGTCACTTCCTCCTGCTGAGTGCATGAGTACAATGGCACCAGGATGAATTCCATCCAACACACATTCTATTATGTCATTCTTATCAGAGGTATGCCAATCCATGGAATCAACAGACCACCCTATTATTTTAAGGTTTTTCTCCCTGAGAACTAGGAGTTGGTTAGGCGTAACTAATCCATAGGGAGGTCTTATATATTCAATATCCTTATTTATTAACTCTTTGAGTAAAATATTACATTGTTCAAAATCGTCAATCAATGTTTTAACCGAGACATCTGTAGGTCTTAAATGGGTAAAGCTGTGGTTTGCAATTTGATGTCCTGATGAAACTATCTGTCTACATATATCTCTATGTTTTTCAACATTCTCCCCCATCACAAAAAAGGTGGCAGGAATATCATAGTCATGTAAAACTTCTAATATCTTTGGAGTCGTTTGTGTATCTGGTCCATCATCAAAGGTAAGGGCAACTTTTTTGTGCGTAGTGTTTGAACATGTAAAAAAAGTAGTGGGAAACTCGTTTATGAGTTTTTTTGCCTCTATACGAAAATTTGATAGATTCTCCATAGTATCACTATCAAATATAATTGGTGGTGTGGCGATAAACCCATTGGATATATCATCACTATAAGTCTGCTTTTTTTGTTCTATAGACATAAATTCTTTTGTCCCTCCAATATCTCTTTGTGATATCTGTCGTATGTATAAGCTAATCACTATTACAGATATAAGTATTATAACATATCTAGCTCGTTTCATTTTTTTCATCTCCTAAAGTTTGTTAAATACAGTATTAGTATTCCTTGTTCTGGTAAAAATAAAACAAAAGCTAGACTTAATCTTAATGGACACATAGAACATAAAAAATAGAGAGTTTGGATCTGTGTTTTTTCTTGATGTGAGTTTTAAAAAATGCGATTAAATATGATAAGATATAGACAAAAGAATATGATAAGTTTTAAGAATGGGAGGTAGAGAGGTATGGATGGTGATGAGAGAAGAGAAAAAATATTAGAGGAGATACTTTCAAATACTAAGCCCCTTACAGGCACACATCTATCTAAGATATTTGATGTCAGTAGACAGATAATAGTTCAAGATATTGCCCTGCTTCGCGCTGCTGGATATGATATAATTGCAACACCACAAGGCTATATGCATCCCAGTAGTTTAGGGCAACATCATAGAAGGACAATAGCCTGCAGACATTATGTAGATCGTATGGAGGAGGAACTTTTGACCATTGTAGATCTAGGGGGCAAGATATTAGATGTAATAGTGGAGCATCCAGTATATGGTGAATTTAAAGGGCAGCTTATGATAGGCTCTAGGAGAGACGTAGATGATTTTATATATAGGATGAATAGCGCCGGCGCCGAACCTCTATCTGCATTGACTGAAGGGGTACATATACATACCATAGAGGCTGAAGACGAACAGACACTCGATCTAATAATAGAAGAATTGAAAAAAAAGAATCTACTCCTATCTGATGGGGAATAAATTCAAAAGACGAAGTAGTATATAGGAGAAAAGTAAAAAAACACGAAATCGGTACCTCTAAAAGGCACCGATTTGTATATTAAAAGGAGGTCAATAAAAAGCGATAAACCACATAAATTTGTGTTACTATACTAAGTATAACACAAAATATGGTGTATGTAATAAAAAATGTTGAATTTATTTTTTTTCGTCATAATATATAAAGAATCTTTTAGCTTATTGTGCTATCTTCCTAAACCGATAAAATGGCAAGTTTTCGGGGATTCAATATTTGGCTATTTGCATATAATAAGAATTATAGTATAATATATTAAAATAGAGTATATTAAAAAGGCGATGAAGGGAAAAGTTATATGTAATGCCTATACAGAGAGCCGATGGGGGTGCAAATCGGTTAGGATGCATATATGTCCATCCCAGAGCTGCAAATCCGAAATAATAGTAGGGTTTGCCGTTTAGATCCGTTAAAATATTGAGCTTGGGAATTTTAAATATAAAGTTTCAAGCAGGGTGGCAACGCGGGTTATTATCTCGTCCCTGAGAGGGATGAGATTTTTCATTTTTTGGACACAGGTAAAAATAGGAGGGATTATAGTGTTAGATATTAAGTTTATACGAAACAATGTCGAGCTTGTCACGGAGGCTCTTGAAAAACGGAATGCCAAGGGTGATATTGACAATTTTTTGAAGTTAGACAAATCTAGAAGAGAGCTTATAGCTAAGAGCGAACAACTTAAAAAGACTAGGAATGAAGTAAGTCAAGAGATAGGAAAACTTAAACGAGCTAAAGAGGATATAACTCATCTTACTAAAGAGATGAAGGAAGTGGGTCAAGCAATAAAAAAATATGATATAGAACTAAAGGATGTAGAAGAGAGACTCAATGAGATCCTACTTGGGATTCCCAATATTCCAAACGAGGATGTTCCCGTAGGACAGAGTGAGGAAGATAATAGAGAGGTAAGACGTTGGGGCAAAGTTAGGGATTTTGACTTTCAGGCCAAGGCCCATTGGGATCTTGGAGAGGAACTTGGGATATTAGATCCCAAAACAGCGGCTAAGGTCACAGGTACCCGCTTTACTTTTCTAAGGGGATTAGGTGCCAGACTTGAGAGGGCTCTAGTAAACTTTATGTTAGATCTGCACACCACTGAGCATGGATATAAAGAGGTTTTCCCGCCGTATATGGTACACAGACGTAGTATGCTTGGTACAGGACAGTTACCCAAGTTTGAAGAGGATGCGTTCAAAATACAAGGCAGTGAGTATTATATGATACCCACAGCAGAAGTTCCCGTCACCAATATGTATAGGGAAGAGATATTAGACGGCGAGGTATTGCCTATAAAACATGTGGCGTATAGCGCTTGCTTCAGAGCAGAGGCAGGTTCAGCAGGAAGAGATACCAGGGGACTTATAAGGCAGCATCAGTTCAACAAAGTAGAACTTGTTAAATTTACAAGACCTGAAGATTCTTATGATGAGCTTGAGAAGCTCACAAATAGTGCTGAGGAGGTCTTAAAGAGATTAGGACTCCCCTATAGGGTGGTGGTACTTTGCACCGGCGATCTAGGCTTTTCATCGGCGAAAACATATGATATAGAGGTATGGATGCCAAGCTATGATGACTATGTAGAAATATCATCGTGTAGTAATTTTGAAGAATTTCAGGCGAGACGTGCAGATATAAAGTACAGACCAGCGAAAGGGGAAAAGGCCATATATGTCCATACGCTAAATGGCTCCGGTGTTGCAGTTGGCAGAACAGTGGCAGCCATAATGGAAAACTATCAGTTGGCAGATGGGAGTATAGAGATCCCCAAAGTCCTTGTTCCATACATGGGAGGTATAGAGAGGATTACCAAGTAATCCCCTCTATGCTTCATCCCCAGGTTATGAGGACTCTTGATGGGCAGGGGAAATGGGAAAAAATTTGAGTCATATATGTTGACAACTATTTAGCCTTTTGCTATACTATATTAGTGTTAAAGCTTGAGGAGAGATGTCCGAGTTGGTTGAAGGAGCTGGTCTTGAAAACCAGTGATACCGCAAGGTACCGGGGGTTCGAATCCCTCTCTCTCCGCCACTTATTTGATGTGGAGAAGTACCCAAGTTGGCCGAAGGGGCGCCCCTGCTAAGGGCGTAGGTCGGGTTACCGGCGCGAGGGTTCAAATCCCTCCTTCTCCGCCATATAAAGAGGACTGAGATTAAAAATCTCAGTCCTCTTTGTGTTTTAGGGCAGATCATGTTTAAAAAATACAACAAAAAGTTTGCAAATCTATTACCTTTGATTAAAAAAAGAATAAATATTATAACAAAAAAGGAATTCCCTATATTTTTAGAATTCAATGCACTATTATAGATATGTAATAAAAAATGGGGAGGTTTAATATGTACCAAAAAGAGCAAAGAATATTGCAAAAGATTACATCTGTTTTTTTGTTAGCTGTAATTATATTATCTACTAGTAGTTGTACAAGTATATTTGATATCTTAAAGCCTTCTTCAGAAGTTCAAGTTGGGCAAGATATAGAGATTGAAGTCATAGAGGAACAGGAGATTCAAAGGGAGAATTTAAAAACTGATGACCAAGGGGAAGAAGAGGATATAAAACAAGAAGACACTCAAAATTTGGTTCCATATAGTGGACCTGTCCAGCATATATTTTTTCATCCCCTCATAGCATATCCAAAGCTTACTTTTGATGGAGATGCACAAGAGAGGGGTTTTAATGACTACTTTGTGACAATCGATGAATTTAAAGGGGTTATACAATCTCTATATGAGAAGGATTATATCCTAATCGATATAAATATGTTGATTGAAGAGAGGGAAGAGGGAGACAAAAAGATAATAGAGCGAAGCAAACTTATGCTTCCTGAAGGGAAAAAGCCCCTCATTATTTCTATAGACGATATGAATTATTATGATTATATGAGGGAGAATGGTACTATATATAAACTCGTATTAGATGATGAAGGGAAGGTTGCCACATACTCCCTTACTGCTGATGGGGAGGAGCTTTCCTATGACAACGAGATAATACCTATACTTGACAGATTTGTAGAGGCCCATCCAGATTTTTCGTTTAATGGGGCAAAGGGAGTAATAGCGCTTACGGGTTATGAAGGAGTGCTAGGCTATAGAACAAACGATCTTGACTCCCCAAAATATTCTAAGGAAAGGGAGTCAGTCCTTGCTGTTATAAAAAAGCTCAAGGAGATGGGCTGGACATTTGCCTCCCATGGATATGGACATAGAGATGCAGCAAAGATAAGCCTTGACAAGCTAATTGCGGATACAAACAAGTGGAGAAAAGAAGTAGGCTCTCTAGTCGGTCCTACAAAAGTATATATATATCCATATGGCAGTAGGGTGCTTCCAGATGATCCAAAATTCCAAGCATTAGTGGATGCAGGTTTTAATATACTATGTGCAGTTGGTTCCCAGGCGTATGAAAAAATGGGGCCTAATGCTCTCATGCAAGATAGAAGGCATATAGATGGAATTGGACTTATACAGCAAAGGGATAGATTTCTAGATCTATTTGACAGTTATAAGCTCATAGATTATGATGTACGTCCCAAAAAATATCTACAGGATATTAAAGGGTGATCATAAAATTATGAAAATAGGGAAATCTGATATAGAATAGAAAAATTATAGATTGCTCTAGTAAAGGGGACGTTTAGCAATCTGAAAGGCAGGGTTGGCTATGTCAAAGATAAAATGTCTAGTATGTGGCAATTCTTGTGACGGGGGGCTTATAGACTATTGCCTCAGCTGTGGAAACTTTATATGTGATGAATGTAGTGAGTTATATGGGAGACATTGTGACAGTTGCTTAAATGGACAGCCAAGAGAGGATGAGGATATAGGGCAATAAAAAATACCCCCTGTAGCAATATTGCTACAGGGGGTATTTGGTGTACCTGGCAGGATTCGAACCCGCGGCCTTTTGATTCGTAGTCAAACGCTCTATCCAACTGAGCTACAGGTACTCACCACTCCATAATTCTATACCAATTCTAATGGCTTGTCAACAGTTTAAATTTACGGTTTTTTGAAGAAAATAGGGAAGATAACGGATAGGCTCATATATGATGGATTTGTAGCGTTTTATTGAAGAATCTTAGACTAGTTGAAAGATTTATATATAATTTAGTCATATTTCCCAATATAAATGATATAATAGGAAGTGAGAAGATTTATAGGGGAGCGACCACTCCCCTATAAGGCTAAGTGGTTTTCTTCTTGCGAGAGCTCATTTTTTTAGATGAGCTCTTATCTTTTTCTTTTGTTTTAAGTGTAATTATACTTATCAATAGGTTTAAAATGGAAGTTATAAGTTTTATAGTGGATTCATAGTTACTCATTTAATTCACCTCCCTTTTAATTTCTCTATAGAAAAAGCTGGGAGACAAACTAATACAGTCAATGAAATGTAAAAGATGCGATGAAAAGTTCTTTTAAAAGAACGATGAGAGATACCTTGTCAATATATAGATATGCTCAATTTGTACAAGGTATTCCTATTTTTGTAAAAAATAATTTTTATATACACATTTAGGTGCTAAAACTAATGCATCTTATCTTGCATATATGTAAGTGGGCATTTAAAAGTTGCAACTAGCCAGCAAATATTTGATAAATTTTTAACAAACCAACTATAATAGTAACTGTAGCAATGAACGTAATAATTGTCGGAGGTGTTTTTATATGAAGGCATTTGCAATGCTTGGAATTGGAAAAGTAGGATTTATCGAAAAAGAGAAACCAGTAGCAGGTCCATATGATGCTATAGTAAGACCACTGGCTGTATCACCTTGTACATCAGATATACACACAGTATATGAAGGTGCTATGGGTGATAGGCATAATATGATATTAGGTCACGAGGCAGTAGGTGAAGTTGTAGAGGTAGGTAGTGAAGTAAAAGATTTCAAACCGGGAGATAGAGTAGTAGTTCCAGCAATAACTCCTGATTGGCGTTCTGAAGCGGCTGTAAGAGGTTATCCTCAACATTCAAATGGATTACTTGCCGGTTGGAAGTTTTCCAACTTTAAAGATGGAGTATTTGGGGAGTTCTTCCATGTAAATGATGCAGATATGAACTTGGCCCATCTACCAGATGATATTGCTCCTGAAACAGCTGTTATGTTATGCGATATGATGACTACAGGTTTTCAAGGCGCAGAGCTTGCCAATATAAAACTTGGTGGAACAGTTGTATGTATAGGTATTGGTGCTGTTGGTTTGATGGCAGTGGCCGGCGCAAGGCTTAGAGGTGCAGGCAGGATAATTGCCGTTGGTAGTAGACCAGTATGCGTTGAAGCAGCAAAATTCTATGGCGCTAACGATATTGTAAACTATAAAAATGGTGACACAGTAGAACAAGTAATGGAATTGACAAATGGCAAAGGTGTAGACAATGTAATAATCGCAGGTGGCAATTCAGATATACTGATGTCTGCTGTAAAGATGACAAAGCCAGGTGGCACAGTATCAAATGTCAACTACTTTGGAAATGGAGATACACTTGATATACCTAGGTTGGAGTGGGGCTGTGGTATGGCTCATATAGATATAAGAGGGGGTCTATGCCCAGGTGGACGTTATAGGATGGAGAGTCTAATCGATCTTATAAGATACGATAGAGTAGATCCTAGCAAGCTAGTGACCCACAAGTTCCAAGGATTTGATAAATTAGAAGAGGCACTTGAGCTAATGAGAGAGAAGCCAAAGGATCTTATAAAACCAGTTGTAATAATTGATTAAGGTTTTATAGATAGTTTTATAGAATATCTCAGTATTAATTTTAACTATTTATATAGTTGAATGAGTTCAGATATATGAACTATTTGTAGAATGTCTATTCTGGTTATCTATAGATTCGTTAGGTTTAGATTTCATGGACTTGATGGATCTATAGATAAGTTTTAAATATATCTCTGGAAAAATAACATGTGAACGATATAATTGCATACTAATGGCTGTCGCTATATGGCGACAGTTTTTTTTATTTGACAACTTAAAGGGTATAATATAATCTAAACTTAGAATATGGCAAAGGAGTGAGACAATGGAGGAATATCCTATAAAGGAAAAGGGGGATAGGGAGATACATCTCGCCTTTGATATTGCGACCCAACTTATTCCTCTACTAGTAGGAGGTCTTGATAATAGGCGAAACTATCAAAGAATAACTTCTATTTTGTATGATATGTTAGACTTTAATGCAGTAGTTCTCAGTATGGAAAATGGTGAAGAGGTCCAATCGGGAGATGTGGAGATCAATTCTTCCAATGAATCTAAACTTGCCTGTATGGAAATTGATATAAAAAAGGGATATAGGGACATTGGGAACCTTAGCTTTTATAAACTGCCCATGTATGAAATAACAGATACAGAAAAATCGATGGTAATAGGGATAGGCAAACTAATATCCACTCAGATCACATTTAACGGAAAAGATTACTATTCCAGCCTTAGGTCGAAGGCAGAATTGAAGGCTCTCCAAGCCCAGATAAATCCACATTTTTTGTTTAATGCATTAAATACAATATCGGCAATGTGCCGAACAGAGCCACTAACGGCTAGAAAATTACTTATACATCTCTCAAACTACTTTAGGGCCACAATAGAGACTTCTCCCGATCTTGTGGAGATTCACAAAGAACTAAATACAATATCCTACTATCTGGAGATAGAAAAAGCTCGTTTTGGCGATAGATTTGATGTAGAGATGGATGTTCCCACAAATATGGATATAAAAGTTCCTCCTCTCATACTCCAACCTCTAGTGGAAAATGCCATAAAGCATGGTTTTTCAGAGAGCATGGATAAAGAGGGAACAATCACCATAGCTGTTAGACGCTTTGAAAATTATTATGAAGTATCAGTAGAAGACAATGGCAAAGGTATGGATTCTAAACTTATAATGGATGTTTTAAGTGGTGATTTTGGAGATAGAAAGATAGGTCTCTATAATGTCCATCAACGCTTAAAGGAAGTTTATGGTGAACAAAATGGACTTATAATAGAGTCAAAGATAGGTGAGGGAACCAAGGTAATGTTCCATGTGCCAATAAGAAGGAGGAGTGGAAAGAATGCAGTTAAAGGTCATTATAGTAGATGATGAGCCATATGCAATAAAAGAGCTTAGATATCTTCTAGAGGAATATAGTGATTTTGAAATTTGTGGAGAGGCCCGTACTCGAGAAGAATGTCTAAGGCTAGTGGCAAGGGAACAACCAGATGTTGTGTTTTTAGACATAGAGCTCCAAGGGGAAAATGGAATAAATATTGCCAAGGAAATAAATAAGATAAACAGCGATATATATATAGTGTTCGCCACTGCATATAGCCAATATGCTGTAGATGCATTTACTGTAGATGCCTTTGATTATATACTAAAACCCTTCGAGGACGAGCGCATAATAGAGGTAGTAGAGAAGATAAGACAAAGGGTATTACCAAAGCGTCTACCTGATCTTATAACGGCCTGGAAGGACGATAGGATGGTTGTGCTATCACCAGATGAGATAGTATATTGTGGAATAGACGATGGAAAGACAGTGTTAAAAACCTTAAAGGGTGAGTACACAGTGCCTAATACGCTGTCTAATTTAGAGGGGAAACTCAAATCATTTGACTTTATGCGTACCCATAAGAGCTTTGTGGTGAACTTAAAATATATAAAAGAGATAATACCGTGGTTTAATCATACCTATCTACTTGTGATGAAAGGATATGAAGAGGATGAAGTACCGGTTAGTCGTACGTATATGAAAAGATTTAAAGATGCCGTGCAGATTGTATAGAAATAAATAAAACCTTGGAGCTTAAAAAAGTCTAAAGCCCCAAGGTTGAGGGAGATCAAACTCAATCTAAATTTTTAAGATAATCATCTATGGCGTGGGCGGCCTTTTTACCAGCTCCCATTGCCAATATGACAGTTGCAGCACCTGTTACTGCGTCTCCTCCTGCATATACCCCATCTTTTGATGTCTTCATGGTATCTTCTTCTACTATTATACCACCCCAACTATGTGTATCTAATCCCTCTGTAGTTTCTTTGATTAGGGGATTAGGAGATTGTCCAATTGCTATTATCACAGTATCTACATCTAATGTAAACTCACTGCCGTCAATCTCAACAGGTCTTCTCCTACCAGAGGCATCGGGTTCTCCAAGTTCCATCTCTATACATTCTATAGATTTAACCCAACCATCTTCACCTAAAATTTGGGTAGGATTGGTGAGAAGGTGAAACTCTATTCCTTCTTCTTTGGCATGTTCTATCTCTTCGCGTCTTGCTGGCATTTCTTCTTCACTACGTCTATATACAATGTAGACATTTTTGGCGCCTAATCGTTTTGCTGTCCTTGCTGCGTCCATCGCAACATTTCCGCCACCTACTACGGCTACGCTCTCACCAACATGTATAGGGGTAGGGTTGTTTTCTGGATCGTAAGCCTTCATAAGGTTGCTCCTTGTCAAAAATTCATTTGCTGAGTATACGCCATTTAGGTTTTCGCCAGGTATATTCATGAATTTAGGCAAGCCAGCGCCGGAACCTATAAATATTGCCCTATATCCTTCTTCAAATAGTTCATCTACAGTTATAGATTTTCCTACTATTACGTTTTTTACAACTTTTACGCCTAGATCTTCTATCTTCTCTATCTCTTTTGCGACTAGATCCTTTGGTAGTCTAAACTCGGGTATGCCATATACGAGCACTCCACCAGGTTTGTGCAATGCTTCAAATATTGTCACATCATAGCCTAACTTTGCGAGTTCGCCGGCGCAGGTAAGTCCGGCAGGGCCAGATCCTACAACTGCAACCTTATAATCTGAGGTTTCGTCTGACATTTTTTCATGGGGGATATCCATGCACTGATCAGCTGCGAATCTTTCTAGTCGGCCGATTGCTACAGGTTCACCCTTTATTCCTCTTACACATTTCCCCTCACATTGGGACTCTTGAGGACATACCCTTCCACATATTGCAGGTAGTGAGTTTTGCGAAGTTATTATCTTATATGCCTCTTCAAAATCTTCGTCCTTTATTGCATTTATAAATTGGGGAATGGGTACATTGACAGGACAACCTTCAACGCATTTAGGATTTTTACAATCGAGGCAGCGAGTAGCCTCCTCCATTGCCTGTTCTTTAGTGTACCCAAGTGCAACTTCCTTAAAGTTTTTATTTCTCACATCAGGATGTTGCTGTGGCATTTTTACTTTGTATTTACTCATGTTTGCCATATTATCAGTCCCCCAATCCAATCTTGCAAGAGTGAGTTTCGTCGTATTTATCTTCAATATCTCTATACATATTTTGTCGTCTGCTTAGTTCATCGAAATCTACTAAGAATCCATCGAAGTCTGGTCCATCTACACATGCAAACTTTGTCTCTCCTCCAACAGTAACTCTGCATCCGCCACACATGCCTGTCCCATCTATCATTATGGGATTCAATGATACTGTCGTAGGTATATCTTTTTCTTTTGCAACATCCACAACTGCCTTCATCATAGGTACAGGACCTATTGCAATTATCTTGTCAAATTCTTTTTCGTCTATTATATCCTTCATTGCGTCAACTACTGTGCCTTTTATTCCCTTGCTACCATCGTCTGTTGCAACTATTACATTAGAATAGTCTTTAAAGTTATCTTCCATTATGACGAGCTCTGCAGTTCGACCTCCCAAAATGGTATGCACTTCTGTACCAAGGCCAGAGAGCTTCTTAACCTGGGGATAGAGAGGCGCTATACCCACTCCGCCACCTATGGCAAGAACTCGAGTGTGTTTCTCTAGGGGTGCAGGTACTCCAAGTGGACCTGCGACGTCTTCAAGACAATCCCCTTCACCTTTAGTGCTGAGTAGTTTTGTTGAGAAACCTAGTTCTTGATATACGATAGTTATAGTTTTCTTATCCCTATCATAGTCAGCTATGGTAAGGGGTATCCTCTCACCATCTTTATGAGATCTCACTATTACAAATTGTCCAGGTTCGCATCGCCTGGCAACAAAAGGTGCCTCTATGACCATGGATTTTACAAGGGCATTTAATTGTTTAACCTCTAATATTTTATACATACAACCCATCCTTTTTAGAAATTAACTTGTTTGCCATAATATGCACATTCAAGTATCTTCTTCATATCTTCTTCTGTGGTCTTTCTGGGGTTACTTGCTGTACATGGATCTAGTACTGCATTCTTTGCAATGTCATCTATTGAAGACTTAAGAAGTTCTTCTGTGACTCCATGTTCTTTGAGAGTGGGTGCAATATTTACCTTTTCATTTAACTTTTCTACAGCAGCAATCAATGAATCAGTGAGCTGCTTATCACTTGCACCAGGTAGACCAATTAAATTTGCTATTTCTGCATATTCTTTCATGGCAACTTTTGAATTAAACTTAATCACGTAGGGAAGAAGTATCGCATTACAGCAGCCATGGGGAATGTCAAATACTGCCCCTATCTTATGAGCTAAGCTGTGTGTTATGCCAAGTAGAGCATTACTAAACGCCATACCAGCTAGACATTGGGCGATATGCATCTCTCCCCTTGCACGCTTATCACCATTGTACGAGTCTTCTAAGTGATCGAATACCATACTTATAGCCTCTAGAGCTAGAGGATCGGAGAATTTAGACCTAGCAGATGCAACATATGCCTCAATGGCATGTGTAAGTGCATCCATTCCCGTATGTGCAACTAACTTTGGAGGCATTGTCTCTGGTATCGTACTATCAAGTATAGCAATATCTGGTGTTATTTCAAAGTCTGCAAGTGGATATTTTATCTTTGTTGAATAGTCTGTTATAACTGAGAAAGCAGTTACCTCTGTTGCAGTACCACTTGTAGAAGGAATAGCTGCAAATATTGCCTTTTTCCTGAGTTTGGGCATTGAGAAAGGAGTTTTTATATCATCAAATGTGAGTTCAGGATATTCATAAAACACCCACATAGCCTTAGCTGCATCTATAGGTGAGCCACCACCTATTGCAACTATGATATCTGGTTCAAACTCCTGCATGGCCTTTGCTCCGGCCATAACGGTTTCAACAGAGGGGTCTGGTTCGACTCCCTCAAAAAGCTTTACTTCTAAACCGGTGTCTTCTAATATCTTTTGAAGTTTGTCCAAAAAGCCAAACTTCTGCATAGAAGAACCACCTGTTACTATAAAGGCCTTCTTATGACCTTTTAAATTTTTTAACTCTTCCATGGCGTTTTCACCAAAGTATATATCCCTTGGTAATGTAAAGCGTGCCATATTAACACATCCTTTCTTCTGTGTCAGATTATATTATATACTAAGTTGTCTATGATTTATAGCCACTATTTTTATTATTATGGTGGCCATTTGACAAAATATATGGATAACTAATGAAAATATAGAAACAGAATATCTATGTCATCCATAATATAGTCAAATTTTCAGTTTTAGATTTTTGACTATATTATAATATTATTAGGAGACTTATATAAAAATAAACATAAACATAAAAAAGTCTCTATATGCATTATAGCATTGTGAAAATAATAACAAAGAGAGAACTCTTAACTTGCCCATATATATATATGAAATGCCTAAAAAGAAGGATAACTTGCATATTGTAAATCTAAAAAGGTAAAAAGGAAATCTATTTATTTAAATAGTTAAATTGTATTTGAATAGGGAAATGTTAGCTAGCAAAACTCTTATTTAACCGTCACCTATTCATATACAATAAAATCTTGAGTAACATGCCAAAATATGTTATATTAAATATGGGATAGGAGATAGATTGTATACGCATGGAATCAACACACAAACTCATTCAGGTATAAAAATATAGCAACCGGCTGACCATCCTATGTAATATTTGACAAATCTAACTCCCCTTTCAAAGCAAAATAAGATAGGAATTCCAAATAAGAAACAGCTAGGAAAAGATTTTTATCTAATTTAGGCTTTAATTCTAACGATTTAATAAGAAAAGCTTTTATTTCTATACATTTATATAAGGAGATGATGGTAGTATGGGTATAGATAGATTGAAAGAGATTATAGAGGGGAGCAAAAACATAGTGTTTTTCGGGGGTGCAGGGACATCCACAGAGAGTAACATTCCTGACTTTAGATCGGCAGATACTGGAATGTATAAAAAGGAGAAGAGGTATCCTTATCCACCAGAGATAATGATAAGCCATACTTTTTTTATCTCCCATCCAGAGGAGTTTTTTAGTTTTTACCGAAATGAGATGGTATTTAAGGAGGCCCGTCCCAATGATGCGCATATAGTGCTGGCCGAACTTGAAAGGATGGGAAAGGTAAAGGCTGTCATAACCCAAAATATTGATGGACTCCATCAGATGGCAGGAAGCAAAAATGTGTTAGAGCTCCATGGAAGTATTCATAGAAATTATTGTATGGATTGTGGTAGGGAATATGATTTAGACTCTATACTAGAGAGCGAGACTCCCGTACCTAAATGTGAAAATTGTGGTGGTATAGTGCGCCCAGATGTGGTCTTATATGAGGAAGGCCTTGATATGCAGGTATTAAACAAATCCATAAGAGCTATAAAGAGGGCAGACGTGCTCATAGTGGGAGGTACGTCGCTGGTTGTATACCCTGCAGCAGGTCTGGTGGAGTATTTTAAAGGGGATGAACTTGTCCTCATAAATAAGAGTCCTACACGCTATGACTATAGGGCAAATCTTGTAATAAATGATAGTATAGGCAAGGTTTTAAGGGAGGCTACACGTGATATATTATAAAAAGAGGAGAGTCATGCAGGATTTTCCCATTTTATGTCGAATAGAGCAGGTAGAATAAAATGGAATAGGTGGTATTGGTATGCATAAGGGACATAGGGAAAGGATAAAAAACCGATTCCTAAATGAAGGATTAGATAACTTTGAAGATCACCAGGTGTTAGAGCTCATTTTATTCTATAGCATACCTATGAGGGATACAAATGAGCTTGCCCATGCCCTTATAAGGCAATACGGTTCTCTATCGGCAGTGTTAGAGGCAGAAGTGGAGGATCTCATGACAGTGCCAGGTATAGGAAAAAATTCTGCAATTCTTCTCTCTTTAATACCTTCTTTGTCTAGAAGGTATTTTAAAGATAGGTGGGGTGATAGGCCAAAGCTCAATTCAACTTCAAAAGCTGGCGAATATCTCATATCTCTATTTGCCGGTAGATCATACGAGCTCTTCTATATATTATGTCTAGATGCCCAAAATAGGCTCAACCATGCGGCTTTGGTTCATGAAGGTACCATAGATCAAACTGCCGTATATCCGAGACTTGTTGTAGAGGCAGCCCTTAGGCACCAGAGTAGTAGCATAATAATATCCCATAATCATCCTGGAGGAACACTTCGTCCTTCTGCTGCCGATATAGAAGTGACTAAAATCATAAAAGAGGCGTTAGATCCCATTTCCATAAGAGTATTAGACCATATAGTCATCGCTGGCGACAAGTATTTTAGTTTTGCCGACAGTGGACTTATGTGATAAAATTAATTGTTATATAATATATAATAAGGGTATCATTTATAGTAAACGATAAAAATCTTCCTACTTATATAGGAGGGGGATATAAAAAGTGATAGGCAATTGGGAGGATGAAAAATGCTAAAAATAGAAGATCTTACTTTAGAAGCAGAGGGAAATTTTAAAATTTTAGATGATATAAATTTAAATCTAGATAAAAAGAAGCTATATGTAATTACTGGACCAAATGGTAGTGGTAAGTCGTCTTTAGCCAAAACTATTATGGGAATGTATACTCCAACATCTGGGAGGATTTACTTTGAAGGGCAAGATATAACCGATCTTAGCATAACACAGAGGGCAAACCTCAATATAGGTTATGCATTTCAACAGCCACCACGCTTTAAGGGAATAACTGTGGAGGAGCTTTTAAAACTCTCTCTAGGAAAAAATGGGGCCGAGGAATTAGATCTATGTGAGCTACTCTTAGATGTAGGTCTATGTGCTCAAGACTATCTTAAACGGCAAGTGGATGGGAGCCTTTCAGGAGGAGAACTAAAGAGGATAGAACTTGCAACGGTCCTTGCAAGGCAGTTAAAACTCGCCATATTTGATGAGCCGGAGGCAGGTATAGACCTTTGGAGTTTCCAAAGGCTTGCAGAGACTTTTGAAACGATACATTATAAATATGATACTTCCATAGTCATAATATCTCACCAAGAGCGAATATTGAATTTGGCAGATGAGGTAATAGTTATGAGGGAAGGGCAGATCTCAGAGCTGACAACAAAGGAGAATTTCCTATCAAAACTTGAAAATGATGCAGATTGTAGATGTAGACAGAGTTGTGAGAAGGGAGCGTTATATGATGAAGTTGAATGTTATAGATAAGCAGATACTAGAGCAGGTAGCAGATCTTCATAGTGTGCCTCAAGGTGCCTATAATATAAGAAGGGACGGAGAAGCTCTAGATAGACATACCACAGCTAATATAAATATTGTCCCCAAGAGTGACAAACCAGGTATAGATATATTCGTCAAACCAAATACAAAAGGAGAGAGTGTCCATATCCCTGTCATATTGTCTAAGACTGGTATGGATGATATGGTCTATAATACATTCCATATAGGCGAGGGTTCGGACGTATATATTGTTGCCGGTTGTGGTATACACAATCCAGGTAGCCAGAAATCTCAGCATGATGGGATACATGAGTTTCATGTGGGAAAGGGTGCAAGGATTAAATATGTAGAGAAACACTATGGACAAGGTAGAGGCACAGGTGATAGAATATTAAATCCCACCACCTATATAGAAGTTGAAGAGGGTGGAGTGGCTGAACTTGAAATGGTGCAGATAAGGGGTGTGGATTATACTAAACGGGACACCGAGGTAAAATTACACAAGGACGCAAAGCTCATAGTGACAGAGCGATTATTGACAGACCAAAAACAAAAAGCACATTCTATAATCGATGTAGAGCTCATAGGGGAGGATAGTTCAGCCCAGATAATATCAAGGTCAGTGGCTAAGGATGATTCAAAACAAGTATTTAATTTAAATCTAATTGGCCTCAATAGATGTAGAGGACATATACAATGTGACTCTATAATAATGGACAATGCCCATGTGAGCTCCATACCAGAGATAACAGCAAAACACTCCGATGCACAGCTGGTACATGAGGCAGCTATTGGGAAAATAGCTTCTGAGCAACTTTTAAAACTCGAAACCCTAGGTTTTACAGAGAAAGAGGCAGAGAAAATCATACTTAAGGGTTTCTTAAAATAGATATATTATAGATGCTTAAAAGCACAAAAAGAAATTTGTATTGACAGATTATAGGGTGTTTATGGTATAATGACATTGACGTGTATATCGGTATAAAAAACCTATACATCTCTATAATTTATTATCGACATGTGTGTCGATAATAAAATAAAAATGAGGAGGTTTTATAATGCAAGGCGCAAAGCAATTTATAAGCGCTGCAGTTGTCAATCAGGGAATAAAATACATTGAAAAAGATCCCATTGAGAACTTTCCTAAATTGATCAACTGGGCAGAAAAGCTAGTGATACAGGACAATCACAAAAAGGCAGTACAAAACTTTAGAAGATGGTACAATGATGAGGACAATAACTGGGGTCAGCTCATGCGAAGAGTACTCACTGATATTCATCCCAATGTTAGAAAGAAATTTTTAATAAATTATATAGTAAACTCGGGTATATATGGGCTACCCTATGCAGCTAAACTCAGGGAGAAGTATAATTGTAATATACCTTGGGCAGTGCTCATGGATCCTACTGCTGCTTGTAATCTCAAATGTACGGGGTGCTGGGCAGCTGAATATAATAAGGGAGATTCAATGTCCTATGAACTCCTAGACAGGATAATAAAAGAGGGTAAAGAATTAGGCATTTATATGTATATCTTCTCAGGTGGGGAACCACTAGTTCGAAAGGATGACATTATAAAGCTATGTGAAAAACATGATGACTGTATGTTCTTAGCTTTCACAAATGCTACACTAGTTGATGAGAAGTTCTCTAAGGAGATGACAAGAGTTGGTAACCTTCTCCTTGCAATAAGCGTAGAGGGCTTTGAGAAAGAAAACGACATGAGACGGGGCGAGGGCACATATCAGCAGGTAATGGAAGCCATGGATATACTTAAAAAAGACGGAAATGGATTTGGTTTCTCTGCCTGCTATCATAGTAAGAATACTGATATCATAGGTTCTGATGAATATGTGGATCTCATGGTAGAAAAGGGTTGTCTATTTGGATGGTATTTCACATACATGCCACTTGGAAAAGATGCAGCATTAGATCTACTTGTAACTCCTGAGCAGAGGGAGTTTATGTATCACAAGATAAGGAAGATGAGGAAGGAAAAACCCATATTCCTTATGGATTTCTGGAATGATGGTGAATATGTCAATGGTTGTATAGCCGGTGGTAGGAACTATCTCCACATAAATGCCAACGGAGATGTCGAACCATGTGCATTTATACACTATTCCAATGTGAATATAAATGATGTATCATTGCTAGATGCCTTAAAATCACCGCTATTTATGCAGTACAAAGAGCATCAACCGTTTAATAATAATCATCTGAGACCTTGTCCACTTCTTGACAATCCTGATATTCTTAAAGAGATGGTACTAGAGGCAGATGCAGAGTCCACCCAGCCAGAGGATAAAGAGGATGTAGTGGATCTCACTGATAAATGTCAAGATGTAGCTAAAAATTGGGCGGTTACAGCAGATAAACTCTGGGAAGAGAGTCAAAAGGCCAAAGAGGCTAAACAAAAGGAAGAAGCTCCCGTAAAATAAACTTATAGAGCATTGATTTGCTCTATGCTTTGCAAGACATATTTTGAATGTAGGGGGTGCACTGTTGCCTAAGATAGTAGACCATGAAGAGACGAGACAATATATAATAGAAAAGGCAATGGATGTCTTCAGTGAAAGAGGATATTACGACACTACCCTTGCCCATATAGCAGATGAGTGTGGGATGGGAAGGACCACCCTATATCATTACTTTGAAAATAAGGATGATATATTTACTCAAGTGATGTTAAAGGTAATAGGCGATATAGAAAGGGAATGTCGTATAGTAGTAGAACAATCAGAACTATCGGTTATAGATAAGATAAAGACTATATTCTCTCGGATTTCTAACCAATGCCATATTAAGCGCAACAAAACGGGAGTTTTATTGGACTTATTTCTTCTATTAAAACTTCGTAAAAAAGATATGAATGATGACATAGACGAAAGTTTTTCCAGGCTTAAAGGGGTCTTTCTTGAATTACTTCAAGAAGGGGTAACAAGTAAAGAAATAAAGACGGTAGAGACCGAGAGTATGGCTTCAACTCTTTACAACTTACTGGAGGCATCTATATTTAAAGCCTCTCCTCAAAAGGGAGAAAATCCCCAAGGCCATATAAACAACTTGCATATTTTGTTAGACGGCCTTAAGGTATAAAATAAAAATGAGGTTGAAGATATAGTTTTTAGAATAAATGGTGAAATAGCTACAGCTTAAGCTGTAGCTATTTCATTATAGGGTACGGGAGTGGTTTCAGTTGGCATATAAAGAAAATAAATTGGTGCAACCCTTTTTAAAATGGGCAGGCGGGAAAAGACAGTTGTTAGGGGATATAGAAAAATATATTCCTAAGAAAATTAGCACTTACTATGAACCTTTCTTAGGTGGAGGGGCTGTGTTGTTTTATTTACAACCGAAAAAGGCAGTTGTGAATGATTGCAATGAAGAGCTCATGAACGTGTATACGGTTGTAAGGGATAATGTAGGAGAATTAATAGAAGAATTAAAAAAACACAAAAATGAGTCAGATTATTTCTATGCGATAAGAAAATTAGATAGACAACCTGATTATAGTCAAATGAGCGATATTAAAAAAGCAAGCAGAATTATATATTTGAATAAAACTTGTTATAATGGGTTATTTAGGGTCAATAAAAATGGCGAGTTCAATGCTCCCTTTGGTAGGTACAAAAATCCCAATATTGTAAATGACATTGTTTTAAGAGCAGTTAGCAAGTACTTGAAAGGAAATGATATCAGAATATTGAATACTGATTTTGAAAATGCTGTAAAAGGGGCAAGAAGAGGTGCTTTTGTCTATTTCGACCCTCCATATTATCCCATTAGTGATAGTGCCAATTTTACAGGTTATACATTAGACGGCTTTGATAGAGAAGATCATATAAGATTAAAAAAGTTATGTGATAATTTAAGTGGAAGGGGGATAAAATTTCTTTTATCAAATTCCTCTGCTCCTTTTATTTTGGATCTATATAAGGATTACAAAATAGATTTTGTTGAAGCTAATAGAAGTATAAACAGCAATGCAGCCAAAAGAGGCGAGGTTAAAGAAATTTTGGTAAGAAATTATGAGTAGGGCAACAAAAAATGATAAGGCGTGGAATGTTTTGTCTGAAAAGATAAAAGGCTACAGCAATTTGCTGTAGCCCTCTTGGCGGAGAGAGAGGGATTTGAACCCCCGAACGGCGTAAACCGTTACACGATTTCGAGTCGCGCGCTTTCAGCCAAACTCAGCCATCTCTCCAGATATTATTTTCGTCTTCGAGCTTTGAAAAAGTCTTGCATGAGCTTTTTACACTCATATTCCATTATTCCGTGTACCACTTCTACCCTATGGTTAAATCGTATGTCACATGGTAGATTATATAGACTACCGGCACAACCTGACTTTGCATCAAGGGCGCCGAATACGAGTTTTTCAATTCGACTCTGTATTATAGTGCCGGCGCACATAGGACACGGCTCTATGGTAACATACAAATTACAACCAGTCAATCGCCAGCCACCGAGGAAATCAGCTGCCTCACGGATGGCAATTATCTCTGCATGGAGGGTAGGATCACCATAGGTCTCCCTTAGATTATGTCCCCTACCAATGATAGAATTTTCTTTGACAACCACAGCACCTATGGGCACCTCACCTAATGTATAGGCTTTTTTAGCCTCTATAAGTGCTTCCTTCATAAACAACTCATGCAAAATACAGAGCACATCCTTAAAAATAATAAATAAAAACTCAGGAACAAATATTCCTGAGGGGATAACTGGTGCACCCGGGAGGAGTCGAACCCCCGGCACTCGGTTTAGGAAACCGATGCTCTATCCTGCTGAGCTACGGGTGCGTATCTTTTAAAAACAATATGTATTATACATTGAAAAGCTCCAAAAGTCAAATTTTTTTGATGTCTAAAAAAGTAAGGTTTATAAAAAATCTGAGTCGATTACATATACTATTTGGATTATAAGCTTTGTTATAAGGGATGATTATAGTAAAAAAAGGATGTTAGAAAACTGCATAGTAGAATTGTCTTTTAGGGAAGTTTTACAGTAATTGTAAGTAAATGCCCCCTTGCAAAACGCCTAAAACCATGCTAATATGTAATATGCACTTAGATAAGTTTATAAGTTTGCCGTGCTAGACGGGGAGGTAGCGGTGCCCTGTACCTGCAAGCCGCTATAGCAGGGTTGAATTCCTGCCCCAGGTTTGGACTTGTAGGGTCTTGGCCCGAACAAGTGGCGACGATGGTTGGGTCCTGCGCAACGGAAACCCATGAACCCTGTCAGATCCGGGAGGAAGCAGCAGTAAGTGGTCATTTCCGTGTGCCGTAGGGGTGCCTGGCCGGAGCTAACTATTTGGTTACCGCCTATGGGTACTAAATCGAAGGCAGGTGCACGGCATTAATTTTAAATAAGCCATATCCAATTTGGATATGGCTTATAATATTTTTGGCTGACAGCTAGGTCACTTTATGATACCATTATAATATTGAAAGGTTCGTTTAGAATTTGGAGAAAAAAGCTTTAAAAGCAGGTGAGGGATATGGAATATACCGCTCTATATAGAGAGTGGAGACCTAATACATTTGATGAAATAGTCGGCCAGGATACCATAGTCAGAACCCTTAAAAACCAGATAAAAGGGGATAGAATAGGACATGCATACCTATTTTGTGGGCCAAGGGGAACAGGAAAGACAAGTACTGCTAAGATATTTGCAAAGGCGGTGAATTGCCTTCAGCCAGACGATGCCAATCCATGTGGTGTATGTAGTATATGCAGTCAATCTATAGCCGGAAACACAATGGATGTAATAGAGATCGATGCGGCATCTAACAATGGCGTAGATGAGATAAGGGATCTCAGGGATAAGGCAAAATTCCCTCCAGCAATAGGTAGGTATAAGGTATATATAATAGATGAGGTGCATATGCTGTCCACAGGAGCCTTTAATGCACTATTGAAGACTTTAGAGGAACCACCATCACATATCATATTTATATTGGCTACAACAGAGCCTCATAAATTACCAGCTACCATAATATCTCGATGTCAGCGCTATGACTTTAAGCTCATACAGTTAAGTGTCATTGTAAATCAATTGAGACAAGTTGCCAGTACAAAAGATATTGAGGTAGAAGAAGATGCCCTATATACAATTGCAAGATGGTCAGAGGGCGGTATGAGGGATGCATTAAGCCTATTAGACCAATGTATTGGATTTTGTGGTAATAGTGTTTCAAACAATGATGTATTGGCAATACTAGGTACTGCAGATGAGCGTTTTATGTTTCAGATGGTGGACTTCGTAATTCAGGGAAATGTCGCCGGCGCTTTGGAAGGAGTCAATCGCCTCATAGAGGATGGTGTAGATATATCGGTATTTGTAAAGGATATAACAGTACATTTGAGGTCGCTACTTATAGTAAAGACATGTGAGGACAATTTTGCGACTCTAATAGATGCTAGCCCTGCAACTTTAAAGGCATATGAAGAACAAGCCAAAGGGGCAGGTGAGATGCGACTATTTCGTGCCATTGAGATATTTGCTCATCTTGAATCAGAGTTAAAATGGGCAAATCAACCTAGGATACTTTTAGAGCTTGCAATAGCAAAGATATGTAGACCAGAGGAAGAAGAAGACTATGATGCTATTTTAGATAGATTAGAAACATTAGAACAAAAGCTATATAATATAGATATGGGTGTTGTTGCTGAAACTAGAACCACTGTTTCAGCAGCAGACAATACTGTTAAAAAGGAGAGTTTAGGCGATACTGCTGTGGCTGCAAAGCTATCTGAGGACAAAAAGAGGGATAGGGAACTAGAAAAAAAGGCAGAAGCCACACAATCAGTTTCCAAAGCAGAGTCCCAAAAGATGGTTGATATACCCGAAGTAGAAAAGCTTGATAATGATGTACCAGAGCCTAAGGCCGAGGGAAAAGGGGTATCTAGACCATTTGTTGACATGGCTAAGACTTGGCCCAAGATAATGAAGATGATAAAGAAAGAGAGGGTGGCCATATATAGCTTACTTATAGAGGCACGTTGTATTTATAAAGGAGGGAATGTAGCAACACTTGTATTCCCCCCTGATCAAGGTTTTTTTGTCACTGCAATCGAAAAGGATTCTAATAGAAAGTTCATAGAAGAGATGATAAAAAAGGTTACGGGCATTGACATTAGCATACGTTGTTGTCTAGAAGGTGAGGACACTAACTCTTTTGAGGTGGAATCTAAAAAAGACGAAGATGATGAGATGGTTGAAAAGGCTATAGAACTATTTGGCAGAGAAAATATACAAATAGTTGATGATGAAGGGAAAAAATAATATAATGGGAATAGAATTTTAAAGAGAGAGGAGTTTTACCATGGCAAGAGGTGGATTTCCAGGCATGGGCAATATGAATCAGTTGATGCGGCAGGCAAAGAAAATGCAGGAGCAAATAGAGGCTGTACAAAAAGAATTAGAGGAACAGACTGTTGAAACTACTGTTGGCGGTGGCATGGTGACCGTAGTTGCAAATGGTAAACGGGAGATATTATCCATTGATATAAAACCTGAAGTGGTAGACCCCGATGATATTGAAATGCTACAAGATTTAGTAATAGCCGCAGTAAACGAAGCATTGAGGCAAGTGGATGAAATGACGAATGAAAAGATGGGACAATTTACGGGAGGATTAGGTATTCCTGGTTTATTTTAAACAAAAAGGTGTTGATGTGGTATGAACTATTATGCAGAACCCATTGCTAGGCTTATAAATGAGCTATCTAAGTTGCCTGGTATTGGCAATAAGACGGCTCAACGTCTGGCTTTTTTCATAGTCAATATGTCAGATGAAGCGGCATCAGATCTTGCTAGGGCTATAGAAGGCGTAAAGGAAGGAATAGGTTTCTGTTCTGTATGTGGTAATCTTACAGATATAGACCCTTGTAATATCTGCTCTAATCCAAAGAGGGATAATACGGCCATATGTGTTGTAAAGGATCCCAGGGATGTAGTGGCAATGGAGAAGATGCAAGAATATAGGGGATTATATCATGTATTGAATGGAACTATATCGCCTATGGAAGGTATAGGCCCAGATGATATCAGGATAAAAGAACTTTTAGATCGTCTGAAAGGTGAACCCGTTAAAGAGGTAATACTTGCTACAAACCCTGATGTGGAAGGAGAGGCGACGGCAATGTATATATCTCGCATTATAAAGCCCATGGGTATACGTACCACTCGAATTGCCCATGGTATACCTGTCGGTGGAGATTTGGAATATGCAGATCAGATAACGCTTCAAAAATCATATGAAGGACGAAGGGAGATATAATAATCCTCTAATTGTTGTTAC
>CALKWW010000118.1 GCA_938003945.1 uncultured Bacillota bacterium
GATTTGAACTGGGGAATAAAGGTTTTGCAGACCTCTGCCTTACCACTTGGCTATGGCGCCTCATTGGAGCGGAAGACGGGATTCGAACCCGCGACATTCGCCTTGGCAAGGCGACGCTCTACCACTGAGCCACTCCCGCATTTTATTATGGTGCCTCGAGGCGGAATCGAACCACCGACACGAGGATTTTCAATCCACTGCTCTACCGACTGAGCTATCGAGGCAAACTATGGTGGGCACAATAGGGCTCGAACCTATGACCCCCTGCTTGTAAGGCAGGTGCTCTCCCAGCTGAGCTATGCGCCCGTTCTCTATTATCACCTTTGCGTCAGCGACAAATAAGAGTATACAATAAAAACGAAAATATGTCAATAAACTTTAAATACTATTAACATGATTTAATTCCCATATCCTCACCTATACTCAAGTTTACTCAAATTATAACTTTTACTTAGCATATAGCTTTATCTATCTTCTAGTTTCAAGCTCTTCAAATATATCGCTTAATCTTATATCTTGATTTACGAGCAATACCATTAAGTGATATATGAGATCACTTATTTCGTATATGACCTCAGCTTTAGAATCATTTTTAGCAGCAATAACAACTTCGGTAGATTCTTCTCCCACTTTTTTTAATATTTTATCTATCCCTTCTTTAAATAAATAATTTGTATATGAACCTTCCACGGGATTTTTCATGCGATCCTTTATTACTCCATATAACTCATATAGAATAGAGGCACTTGCACTGGGAGTTTGAGATTTATTTTCCGATTTACATAGCTCTCTAAAAAAACAAGTTCTATTACCTGTATGACAGGCGCTGCCCCTTTGCTCTACTTTGAGTAAAAGGGAATCACTATCACAGTCATAATATATTTCCTTAACCTCCTGTATATTGCCTGAAGTTTCACCCTTTTTCCAAAGTTGTTCCCTGCTCCGGCTCCAATAGTGAGCAAAACCTGTTTCGATTGTCATATTTAGTGATTCTTCATTCATATATGCAAGCATCAATACATCCTGCGTATATGCATCCTGTACTATCGCAGGTATTAATCCATTCCTATCAAACTTTAACTGTAATTCCTCCATTATATACTATCTCCTTTCACCCGCTCGCTTTTTACCAAAATTTTGTGGTTTTAATTGTCTTCTAATTATTTGAATTTAATACTGAAAACATTAATCCATAGCTTGAATACTTTCATAGATAACTTCACTATAATATTCTGAAACTATTAATAGTAGTTATAAATATACAGATATATTCTTGCTTTTTAAGTAGTCTTTAAGTAGTCTAATTTCTACCTCCCTATAGTGGAATAGTGAAGCTGCAAGTACAGCATCAGCGCCGGCGTCAACTATCACATCATAGAAATCTCTAAGTTTTCCTGCGCCTCCAGAGGCTATCACCGGGATATCCACCACATCAGTTACAGCCCTTGTAAGTTCTATATCATATCCGGCCCTAGTTCCGTCTCTATCCATACTAGTAAGTAATAACTCTCCTGCACCCAAGCTTTCTACCTTCTTTGCCCATGTAAGCACATCTATATTTGTATTTTTGCTGCCCCCTGCAGTATATACATGCCATCCATCTTGCCTTACTTTTGACTTTGCATCAATTGCAACTATTATTTTTTCCCTACCGAATTTATCTGATGCTTCTGTTATAAGCCCAGGGGTCGACAATGCTGCAGAACTTATTGAGACTTTGTTTGCTCCCATATCCAGTACGTCCTGAATATCCTTTATATTTCTTATACCTCCACCAATGGCAAATGGTATATCAAGAACTTTAGCAACATCCCCTATAAGCTCTAATAAGATACCCCTACCACTTGAAGTTGCAGCAATATCTAAGAAAATTACCTCATCTGCTCCAGCATCTCTATAACACTTGGCAGCCTCCACTGGATCACCTAGCGTTTTTAAGTTTTTGAAATTGATACCTTTTACTAACCGGCCATCTTTAATATCTAGACATGGTATTATTCTTCTCTTCCTGTACATTAAGACACTCCCCTTGCAGCCCGTATAGCAGCATTTAACTCAAGTTGTCCGTCATATAACCCTTTCCCTATTATGACCCCTGCTGCCCCTATATTGGCTATATCTCGTATATCTTCTATACTGGTTATACCTCCAGAGATTATAATATCAAGTCCTGTTGTCTCTATGAGTGCCTTCGAAAATTCTATATTTGGTCCTTTTAGCATACCATCCCTAGATATGTCAGTATATATGATAGTATCTATACCTAAGTCCTCTACCTTACTGCACAAGGCAATTGCGTCTATTGCGCTACCTTCAGTCCAACCCTTTATAGCAACCAATCCATCCTTTGCATCTATGCTTACTGCTATTCTGCCTGGATATTTTTTTGCCATGCTAGCTAAAAGATTGTCATCCTCTATAGCCAATGTCCCTACTATTATCCTGTCTATACCTATCTCATCTAATAAATAATCCATCTTATTGGCATCCCTTATTCCACCACCTACTTGCATTGAAATAGCAAGTTTTTGCCTCATCTCCCCTATAATAGAGAGGTTTCCCCTGTCTTCGCCATATATCGCTCCATCTAGATCCACAATGTGAATATATTCTGCTCCTTCTTCCTCCCATCTTAGCGCAATTTCCACGGGATCATTCCCATATATGGTCTTATATTCTAGCTTACCCTGTTTTAACATCACACAATTTCCACTTTTTATATCAATAGCTGGATATATTATCACGTTTAAAACCCTCCTAGTCTAATATACCCTTTGTAGAAGGTATTTCGCCTGATTTTACGTCTGTTACTGCCTCCCTCAATGCTCTTCCAAATCCCTTAAACACAGACTCTACAATATGATGACCATTTCGCCCATATAGAAGATTTATATGAACTGTCACTCTACAATGGTTCACAAAACCTCTAAAAAACTCTTCAAATGATTGACTATCTATCTCTCCAAGATTAGGTGGCAATTCTCCTATATTATAGTGCAAATAAGGCCTACCACTTATATCCACATTCACCATTACTAAGCTCTCATCCATTGGCATGATTATGGAACCATATCTACTTATACCTTTCTTGTCCCCTAACGCTTGATTGAAGGCCTTACCGAGTACAATCCCTATATCTTCCACTGTATGATGGGCATCTACATATATATCTCCTTTACATTCTATATCCATATCAAATTGTCCATGACTTGTAAACAATATCAACATATGATCTAAAAAACCAATACCCGTATCTATATTTGCATTCCCCGTACCATCAATATTTAATCTGACAGAGATATCCGTCTCTTCAGTAGTCCTTTTAATAGTACTACACCTCACATCTCTCTACCTCCCCTCCAATTTAGATAATAGCACCTCTAAAAATTTGTCATTTTCGTCCTCTGTCCCTATACTTACACGTATATATTGGGCAAGAACAGAGTCGTCTTGAAAATTTCTCACTGATATGCCTTCCTCAATTAGTTTTTCATATATACCTTGGCTATCATCCAACCTGATTAGCAGAAAATTAGCTTTAGACGGAATCACTTCTACTCCATCTATGTCATTTATCTCAGCATAGAGCCGATCACGTTCAGACACTATATAGTTTATTCTCTCTTGTATTGTATGCAAATCTTTCAAAAGTTCTAATGCCGTAAGCTGGGAAAAAGTATTTATATTATATGGTGACTTAGTTATATATACATCCTTCACTAGCTCTTTATTGGTAACTAGATATCCAATTCGAAGGCCAGCTGCTCCAAACGCCTTTGAAAATGTCCTGAGTATTATCACATTTTTATATTCTAATACAGAATCCATCATAGTTTCTCCATAAAATTCGAAATAGGCTTCATCTATAACTACAATACCTTTAAAATTCTCTATTAGATACTCAATATCCTCGCTTTCTATTACAGTGCCTGTTGGATTATTGGGGTTACATATAAATACTACCTTGGCATTGTATTTTTTGCCCGCCCATATGAATTTATCCATATCATAGCTATAATCCTCTCTAAGTTGTATGCATACAGGATTTCCTCCCCCTATCTTTGTATATATATTGTACATACTAAAGGAAGGTGAAGGGCACAGTACATATTCATTCCTATCAACGAAGGCATTTATTATCATACGAATCAGCTCATCTGAACCTGCCGCTACCAATATATTATCTGGTTTTACGCCGCAATACTTTGAAATAGCCGCCCTGAGAGCAGTAGAATCAGGATCAGGATATCTGTTAAATATCCTCCCATCATATATATACTTAACAAGTCTTTCCTTCGTACTCCTTGGTATATCAAAAGGACTCTCATTGCTGTCCAGTACTATATCATACTCTATATCACTTGCCTTATAGGGCACTAGATCTTTAAGATCACTACGAATATAATCCATCTCAATCAAACCTCAATTCCACGGAACGTGCATGAGCCTCAAATCCCTCTGTCCTTGCAAATATGGCAATATCTTTATATGTCTTAGACAGGGCTTCTTTCGTATATCGAATTATGCTGCTCTTTTTTATGAAGTCATCTACCCCTAATGGAGAATAGAATTTTGCAGTACCACTAGTAGGAAGTACATGGTTTGGCCCCGCTATATAGTCACCTACTGGTTCGGGTGAATAGGAACCTACGAATATAGCACCGGCATTTTCAATTAAATTCAAATGTTCATCAGAGCGACTAGTCATAAGCTCAAGGTGTTCTGGTGCAATGGCATTTGCCACCTCTGCAGCTTTGGCTATATCGTCTACAATTATAATACATCCATACTGTGACAAAGAAGCTTCTATAGTATTCCTAGTTGATATATCTCTTGTCTGTTTGTATAGCTCTGTCTTAACCTGTTCTGCAAGCTCATATGAATCCGTTACCAATATGGAACTGGCCATTGGATCGTGTTCAGCTTGAGATAAGAGGTCGGCGACTATAAATGCTGGATTGGCAGTCTCATCGGCAATTATAAGTATCTCACTTGGACCTGCTATCATATCGATATCTACAAAACCAAATACCTCTTTTTTTGCAAGGGTTACATATATATTGCCAGGACCTACTATCTTATCCACCTTTTTGACTGTCTCAGTACCATATGATAGAGCCGCAATCGCCTGAGCGCCACCTATCTTGTATATCTTATCTACCCCTGCCAAGTCAGCTGCCACCAAGGTGGCTGGATTTACCCGTCCATCACGTGAAGGTGGCGTTACCATAGTGATTTCTTTAACATTGGCCACTTTTGCCGGTATTGCATTCATTAGTACAGATGACGGATAACTAGCCCTTCCTCCCGGGACATATATCCCCACCTTTCCCAAAGGAGTTATACGCTGCCCTAGCATTACACCATCAGTTTCAAACGTCACCCAACTATTTTGCAATTGTCTTTCATGGTATCGCCTTATATTTTCTACAGACAACTCCATGGCATTCAAAAGCCCAGGAGATACGAATGTATATGCTTGTTTTATTTCATCTTTTGATACTATTACCTCATCTATAGCCCTATAGTCAGTTCCGTCAAATCTATTAGTGTATTCAAGAAGTGCTCTATCACCTTCCTTTTTTATATCCTCGAGTATCCCACACACTACATTCCTCTTTTCGGTATACTCAAGTTGCGAAGGACGGTTTAGCTCATCTATTATATCTCGGGTTTTTCTATTATTCCCATCTAATATTCTAATCATTTCTCTCATCCTCCAATGCTCTTTCAAGATTTACTAGCATAGTATTTATCTCATCCCTTTTAGTCTTTAAACTCACCTGATTCACAACCAATCGAGCTGTTATGGGGCATATCTCCTCTAAAACCACGAGTCCATTTTCCTTAAGTGTCCTGCCACTTTCTACTATGTCAACTATTACATCAGATAGACCTATTATAGGGCCTAGCTCTACCGAACCATTTAGCTTTATAATCTCTACAATCTCACCTTTTTCAGTAAAGTAATTGTGAGCTATATTTGGATATTTCGTGGCAACCCTCATACTAGTGTTAGTTATAAAGTCATTTTTTCTATTTTCGAATCCTGCTACAGCCAGCCTGCATTTTGCAAATTTTAAATCCAAGAGTTCATATAGAGGTCTGCCCTCCTCAAGTAGAGTATCTTTGCCTACAACACCAACATCGGCAGCTCCGTACTCTACGTATGTGGGTACATCACTAGGTTTTACCATTATAAATTTATATCTACAGTCATCTGACATGAATATGAGTTTCCTAGACTCTTTATCATAGTCAGAACACCTTATGCCTGCTTTTTTGAATAGGTTTAAACCATCTTTTGCCAACCTACCCTTGGCGAGAGCTATAGTTATCAAATTATCATCTCCTCTATCTTTCCATTTTCTATATTGATAATTTTACCTATAGATTTTAACATAGCATATTCCTTTATATCTACCTTGTGTCTATCTAAAAGGAAGTGTTCAACACATTTGCCTTCCCTTCTAAGTTCTTCTATATATGCATATCCCTGTTCTCTATCATCTTCACCAAATACCACAAGTATGTCTATATTAGGTCTTTTAGACAGTCCCTTTTGTCTCTCTAGGGCAATTAAAAGCCTCTTTATGCCAAGTGCAAAACCTGTGGCAGGTATGTTATAGCCAAATTCAGATACTAATCCATCATATCTACCACCACCACATATGGGATAGCCTATATCAGAAGTCATCCCTCTGAATATTATTCCGGTATAATAATTTATGCTATGTACCATGCCAAGATCGAAAGTTATATACTCAGACAGTCCATAATCTTTGAGTATTTCGTATACAGTATATAGATTGTCTACAGCATTTTTACTTCGGGAATTATTAGCTATAGAATATGCCTCCTCAAGCATGTCACTATCACCATATAATAAGGGTAACTTCTTCAAAAATCTCTTTATTTCGTCTGAAATATTGAGCTTATTTAAAAACAGCTCCAATGCCAGCATGTTTTTATTATCTATAAGAGATGTGAGTTTGTTAGCTTCTTCCTCTGTAAGACCACACTCCTCTACAAATCCCTTATAAAATTCAACTTGACCTATATCTATCTGAAAATTGGATAACCCCATACTCTTTATTGTCTCAATAGCCATGGCAATTACCTCTGCATCTGCTTCTACCCCTTTAATTCCCATGAGCTCCACACCTGCTTGGGCAATTTCTCGCTGTTTCCCTGATTGAAATTCTTCATAGCGATATATATTACCTATGTAGGAAAGACGTATGGGAAGATGTTCATCCCTCAGTTTGGTAGCAACAATACGTGCAATTGGCATTGTAAAATCTGGTCTTAAAACCAATATCCGATTCCCTGGTTCGAAAAATTTAAATATCTGCTCCTGCTCTATAGATGGTTTGCTCTCACTAAACACGTCAAAATACTCGAATGAAGGAGGTTCAATCTCGAAATAACCCCATTTATTAAATATCTCCCTTGCCTTTTCCTCCATGAGTAGCTTGTTATAATATTCATCAGGCAAAAAATCTTGTACCCCTGCTGGTATATGTGTCTTCCAGTAACTCATATCTCAACCTCTCTTTAGCACTTTAATTAGTTAAACTGATGATGCGATGAAATATGGATATATTATATATTTATTTGACATCGATGTCAAATAAATATATGAAATTTTGAACAGGTTACTATATACAAATAAAATATGCTTTATTGTAAACTTGAAAAGCTCAAAACTTCTTATGTTGACTATATCGATAAAAGAATATACAATACAATTCGTATAAGTGAGATAAGGAGTGTTAAATTTGTTCGATTATCATATTCATTCACAGTATTCAATAGACGGTAAGATGACAATGGATGAAGCATGCAAACGTGCCATCGAATTAGGCCTTGAAGAGATCGTATTTACTGACCATATTGATCTCGATTGGCCAGACAATAAAACTCATCTTGATATGGACAATATCAAACTATATATAAAAAATATAGAGGCCATGCAAGAAAAATACGATGATAGGTTGATTGTTAAAAAAGGTATGGAGCTTGGTCTCCAGCCACAGTTACTAGATGAACTCAATCTAATTGTAGATACCTTTCCTGTAGATTTTATAATAGCATCAATACATGTGGTAGATGGTATGGATCCCTATCTAAAAAAATATTATTTAGACAAGACTAAAGAAGAGAGCTACATAAGATATTATGAGCAGATATTAATGCTCATAAGAGAGTTTGACAATTTCAACGTATTAGGTCACTTAGATTATGTAAAGCGATATTCTCCCCTAAAATGGGAGGAAAATGAGCATCTATATGGACTTGATGTCATAGATGAAATTTTCCAAGTTCTCATAGAAAAAGGAAAGGGGATTGAAGTAAATACATCTGGATATCGCCATATATCCGATGCACCCATGCCTAATATAGAACTCGTCAAGAGATTTATAGATATGGGTGGAGAGATAATAACCATCGGTTCAGACGCCCATAGTGTGGATGGGTTAGCATATTCATTTGATAGGGCTCTAGGGGAACTTAGAAGTGCAGGAATAACAGAGCTCACGACATTTAATAATAGAAAACCTGAAAATGTATCTATAGTATAAAAGTATTGACTACAAGAATACAAGTTTAAAAGCCAAACACCTGTTACCTCATGTAGTGGGTGTTTGGCTTTTTGTTAGCTCTATTACAAATAATTTTGCTATAGAAGGGAGCCATCAATTACTTGAGCTATTCAATAGGTGTTAAAATATTATCAGATTCAAAGCCTGTTGACTTATAATTAAATTTATCGCTTAGATTTTCTGAGTTTTTTATAATATTGAGTATTGGCTTGAGTTTTTCATAGAATATCACTATGAGATCTCCAGCCATCGCCCGTGATATTGCAAATTTTAAAGCATCTTCCTCATCATATATAATAGATATTTGATCATTAGCAATGCCAGAAGATAAGGCACCTAGCTTTAGGAGTTTTGCAACTTCCCCCTTGTGCCTACCCCTTAGATCTGTGTCTTCTTTTATTATAAGTCTATCAAATACCTCTCCAGATATCTTCCCAATCTCTGCTATCGCCCCATCATCTCTGTCACCAGGGACTCCTATTATACCTATAAGCCTAGTCGCTCCCATCTTCTTGACCGTTTCCAACACAGTTAAATAGCCAGCAATGTTGTGCCCATAGTCTATGATTATCCTAAAATCTCTTATACTGAATATGTTGAATCTCCCAGGGTTTTGTATCTCATCGCTATAAAATGAATACATGGCTTTTCTTATTGTAGCTATAGGTACTTTTAATGCATATGCAGCACTCACAGCAGCTAAAGTATTTTCCACATTGTGTGTTAGTTTCCCTCCAAATGTTGCAGGTACTTGAGGTATATATACACCTTGTTTTACCTGTTCACCTACACCAATGGTTATTGTGCCATCCTTTACGAATACTGATGTACCTCCCTTTGCCAAGTGTCTATGAACAAATATATTATTGGCGTGGGTTGAAAAATATATTATATTGGCTCTTATATTTGGTACTGCCCTTATAACTATAGGATCATCGGCGTTCAATATGGCATACCCACTATCTTTTATAGCTTCTACTACCAATGATTTTACATGGAGAAGATCTTCTAGTGTATATATTCCATCTAGGCCAAGGTGATCTTTAGATATATTTGTAAGTATGCCCACATCAGTTAGATCATAGCCAAGGCCTGAACGAATGATACCACCCCTTGCTGTCTCTAACACTGCTATATCTATATCTCTATTAGAAAGGAGCATCTGAGCACTTAAAGGGCCTGTAGTATCACCTCCCATAAGCAATTTATCATCTATATATATTCCTTCTGTAGTGGTCATTCCAACACTATGACCATATACTTTAAATATATGACTTATCATCCGAACTGTTGTCGTCTTTCCATTTGTTCCTGTAACCGATATTATGGGAATAGAATGTGGGACACCTTTAGGATACAACATATCCACTATGTCCCTACCCACATCTCTCGATTTTCCCCTAGATGGATATAAGTGCATCCTAAGTCCAGGAGCTGCATTGACTTCTATTACCCCTCCCGTCCCCTTCGCTATTGGAATAGATATATCTTTACAAGTAATATCTATCCCCGCTATATCCAAACCTATAGTGGAAGCTGCCCTTATTGCAAGTTCTCTGTTTTGGGGATGGATTTTATCGGTACAGTCAATGGCAATACCACCGGTACTCAGATTGCTACCTGGTTTTAATAAGACTTTTTCGTTTCCCTTAGGAATACTCTTTAAATCATAGCCCTGTTTCTGAAGAATATCTATGGTCACGTCATCAATTTCGATTTTAGTAAGGGGCTTTTCATGACATTTACCCCTATTTGGCGTACTATTTTCAATATAAATTAGCTCTTCTATAGAATTTTGCCCATTTCCCACTACATGGGCAGGTATTCGTTGCGCCACTGCTATCACTTTATTATCTATAACAAGTACTCTATAGTCTCTACCCTCAATAAATTCCTCTACTATCACGGAATCATCAAATTCCTTAGCATATTCAAATGCCTTCTCAATATCCCTACTAGCTCTTAGATCTGTGGATACCCCCTTGCCCTGATTTCCCCTTTGCGGTTTTAGAACTACTGCCTTTCCCAGCCTCTGGACTATTGCCATTGCCTCATCAAGATTGGTACATATACCTCCCTCTGGAACTGGAATACCTACATTCCCCAAGAGTTCTTTGGTGAGAAGCTTATCGCAAGCAATATCTACTGCAACACAGCTTGTATTGTCGGTTATTGTAGCCTCTATTCGCTTACTATACTTTCCATAGCCTAGCTGTAGTATACTACTATTACCCACCTGCGTTACTGGTATCTCCCTGTCCAATGCTGCCTTTGCTATAGCCTTTGTACTAGGTCCTAAATTACTTTCAATAGATTTGCTAGCTATTACATCAAGTTCACCGTTTAAATCAAGTTCCCTGTTGACAATTAACGCATCTACAAGCCTTACTGCTAATTTACCCGCTTCTACACCAGAGATTTGATCTCTAAATCCGTATACTATCGCATATGCAGTTCCATCAATATCCCTTGCCTGACCAAAGTTTATATCATGTCCTAATGCATTCAAAATTTCTATCGCGCAATGCTCTATTACATGAGCTAAGTATGTCCCTTCACTGAGTCTTTGTATAAATCCATCTGGTCTCTCCATTGAACATCTATGGTTCTTGAGTCCCGGAAGATATTGCAGTAGTTTTTGGTTAAATCCAGGAATATTAATGGTGGGAATATCAGCGTAAACGCCAAGATCCACTGTCAATTTAAT
Organism: uncultured Bacillota bacterium; assembly: GCA_938003945.1. Taxonomy (GTDB): domain Bacteria; phylum Bacillota; class Clostridia; order Caldicoprobacterales; family Xylanivirgaceae; genus UBA3920. The sequence goes on from CALKWW010000118.1 coordinate 11,314, forward strand.
TACCCTATTATGACTATATATATTACGTCCTCTATAAACTTTAATATCGCGTATCTCCAAGTATATTACCTCCCGATTACAGGTTTTCTATTAGATAAGTCATATCTGAATCCTGCTGGTAGGACATGCATTTTAATGTCTGTAATTCCCAATACCTGATCCGGCTCTAATTCTGACACATTGGTCATAGTGCAATCCTTACCATCTAAGATAGTCACACCGTTAGAGCCTATCACTTTCAAAGTAGCATTGGGCATAACTATTACACCTGTATCCTCATCTATTCCAATTCCAATCATATTAGGATTTTGGGCAATTGCGAGGAGAAGTCTGCCAATTCTACCCCTCTGAGCAAAATGTTGATCTATTATTACGCCCTTTAAAAGACCCAATCCCGGTGCCATTTTCAGTGTACATTTTCTGGGTGTATCATCATCTTTACCTGATGTTATCATAGTCTCGCTCATGGCCGAAGCGCCGGCGCTTGTTCCACATATGACTATACCCATCTCGTACTTTTTTTGAAGCACTTCATATCCCTGTGTCCCTCCCATAAGAGATGTTATTCTAAGTTGGTCACCTCCAGTAAAAAAAATACAGGATGCCTCTTTGAGTATTTCTATGTTAGCTAAGTCATTGGCATCTTCCCGCATCTGTATATTGACTGTATTTACTTCAGCCACATCCATGCTCTGGAAGATCTCAGTATATCTATTGCCTTGTTCTTTAGGATTTTGAGTAGCCACTGTCACTACTGCTATATGGGCCCTATTACCTCCTGAAAGCTCTACCACCTTTTGCAGAATACTACATCTACCTGTCTTATCTTCACCGCCACCTATTATCACCAATCTACCTTTGACCTTCTCTTCCATAATCTCCTCCTTAAAGGATATACATATATTTTTTCAAAAATCCAGAGGTTTATACCATAAAAAAATAGACCCTCAAATTCGAAGGTCTATTTTTTATATCCAATCTTTGATTTTTCAATTTTTGTCTTATCTGCCTCTTCTATGACATCTCGTATCTTTTTCTGTTGCCTCAGACCATCCATATAGCTAATCCCAGCTACAATAGGTAAGAGCATATTCACTACTAAAGCCGGATGGGGCATAGAACTTTCTAATGAATTAAATATCTTTATATAGGGAGACAACCAAATTCTTAAAATGACATTAAACCAGTTGATCTTATTGCTTATATCTGGTTCATATAAAATCGTAGCTATATACAATATAATGCCAGGAATAGTACATAATAACCCAGCAATAAATCCTTTATGTGACTTATATTTCCCAGATTTAGCATCTTGCAATCCATTACTACTCATATCTCCATATATAACCAACCAAAAAATCCCTATAAACAGAATCCCTATTATCCATTGATAGATCTGATTATCCGTAAAAATACCAAATAGGGGGAGCATGAGGACAAACTGTATAATAGACATTACTGCATGTGTACTTAAAAGCTTTAATGATAACTTAAAAATCGTCATATAAAATACTCCTTTCGTATGCCTAATATTATATTACAATATATACAACTAAATTACTAGTGTAATATGCTAGATTGCTTCCCCTGCCAAACAAAGCTTAATTTTCATTTTATTGATTTAAATGATTTTTAAACACATATATCGCAGCCTGAGTCCTGTCTGAAACATTGAGTTTCCTAAATATGCTAGATACGTGGTTCTTTACTGTCTTCTCACTTATATATAGTTCATCAGCAATCTCTTTATTATTCATACCATCAGCAATAAGTAACAATACCTCAGTTTCCCTAGGTGTCAGATCTGTCTCTTTAAAACTAAAGTGATTTGGCAATGTCCTACATGACGAATTTTCAATTGCATATATCATATCACTTGCCATGCTTGGTTGTATGTATGTCTCACCTTTATGGACATCCCTTATAGCTTCTACCAAGTTATCCGCCTCAGCATCCTTCATCACATAACCATTTGCTCCAATATCCACTGCCTCACGTAGATATTCCCTATCCTCATGTATTGTGAGGACGATTACATTAGAAGAACACCCTTTCCCTCTAAGTTCCTTTATAGCTGACAACCCATTTTGAATGGGCATATTAATATCCATTAAAATTACATCTGGCTTTAATTTCATTGCCTGTTCCACGGCCTCTCTACCATTAGATGCTTGGGCAATCACTTCTATATCTTTTTCAAGTTCTAATATCTGAGTCAATCCCTTTCTAATAAGAGAATGATCATCAGCAACCATTACTTTTATCTTCTCCATTTTTCTCCTCCTCTGCATCATCAATACATAGAGGGATTTCAAACCTAACAGTTGTTCCTCTACCTTGTTTTGATTCTATATCCACTTTCCCCTTAAGTAACTCTGCCCTTTGCCTCATACTATAGATACCAAATCCACTGTCATATTTTAAACTTTTTTTTGGCTTGTCCAGCTCCTTCATGTCAAAGCCAACACCATTATCTCGTATTGTTCCTACTAATCTATTGTCCTGTATTGAAAGTTCTACATTACATTGAGTCCCCTGAGAATGTTTTTTGATATTATTCAATGCCTCCTGTATTATTCGAAATGCTGCAACTTCTATTACCGAATCTATTTCCAGCTCCTTAGAATATAATTCCAATGTAACATCTATTTGAGTATCCCTTTGAAATTTTACAGTATATTGTTCCAAAGTCGGTATTAATCCTAGATCGTCTAGCGACATAGGCCGCAAATCAAATATTATTTCACGTATTTCTTTTAAGCTATCCCTGGCCAATTTCTTTAAATCCTTTATTTCCCTTCTTGTTCTCTCTGCATCTATATCGAATAATTTTTCACATATCTCACATTTAATTACTATATTTGTAAGTGACTGAGCAGGACCATCGTGTATATCTCGCGAGATCCGTTGTCTCTCTTCCTCTTGGGCTGTAATTACTTTTACGCCAAGTATCTCTTTTTTTTGTAATTCTTCAAGGGTTTCACCTATATCAAATAACGCACCTGTCAAATAGCTCATAGCTACTGCCACATGACTAGCTAAGTACTCAGATCTTTTTACAATTTCCTTCATCTTAATTATCTGATGTTCTAGATCTGTACGCTGCAATATAAGTTGCCTTTCTTGCTCACGTTTTAAAGCCAATTTTATCTGAAAGTCCTTAGTTGTCTCGTATGCGCCCTTTATATCCTCTTCACTGTATATATTAAAATTTTTACTTACTACCATGAGCTTTTTTCGGCTCTTTTGTTCCTTCTTTTCGAGTAACTCTGTCTCGTCTATGGTAGTTTTTACTTTATCTTGGATGAGATGTAATTTACTCTCTAAATCCTTATATTCATTTTGTGCCTGCTCTGAGATTTCAAATATTTTGTTTTTACCTTCTTCGAGAGCATCTATAGTTTCTTCGACTACAGCATTTAATTCCGAAATATCTAGTATCTCATTAGACATAATGATTTCCTTTCTCAATATAGCTCCCATAATCATATACGCACATATTTTGGACGCCTTGAATATATTCGACATTAAATCCATAAATTCCTCTTTTTTATTGCACTAAACACAGTTCTTGACGAATTGTGTCAGAAAGGTATTACTTAATATATATCCTCTCTACTCTAGTTGATATGCCAGTCAATATCTCATAGGATATTGTGCTACATAGTCTTGCGATATCATTTGCCGACACTAGATTTTCTCCTTGTTTCCCTATGAGCACCACATCATCCCCCACTGATACATCTTCTATAGGGGTTACATCTATCATAGTTTGATCCATACAGATACGTCCAACTATAGGAACCCTCTTTCCCCTAACTAAAACATATCCACGATTGCTCAACAATCTATTATATCCATCTCCATACCCCACTGGGATTGTGGCGATTTTCATAGGTTTTTGTGCAATAAATGTCTTGCCATAGCTTATTGCATCCCCCCTTTTAACCTCTTTAATATGCATAACCTTAGTATGCCATTCTAGTACAGGAGAGATATCTACTTTTTGCAATTCTACTTCGTCTGACGGATAATAACCATACATGGCTATACCCCCTCGAACCATATTAAAATATGTATTGGGACAGTCAATAATAGCAGCGCTATTGGCCGCATGTACATATTTAAAATGAATATCATATGACTTACATATATGGAGCATTTCATTAAAGATTTTTAACTGCTCTTTTGTATATGTCTTATCACTTTCATCTGATGTAGAAAAATGAGTAAACACACCTTGACAATCTATATATGACAATTTTTTTATCTGCTCTAAAAGATCTATCAGCTCTCTGTCATTCCTTATACCGATACGTCCCATTCCAGTATCTAATTTTATATGCACAGGAACTATTCTATTATGTTCCTTTCCCAAAGCATTTAACATACATACTATATCTTTTGAATAGACTGTCTGTATCAGATTATATTTTGCAACTAGTTCTGCTTCATCATCAGCTATAGAGCCTAACACTAAAATTGGCGCTTTAATACCGGCCTCTCTAAGCTCTGCCCCTTCCTCCGGTATGGCAACAGCTAGATAATTAGCACCTGATTCAATGGCCTGCTTACTCACCTCCACTGCACCATGTCCATATGCATTTGCCTTCACTACTGCCATATAGCCAACATCTGGCCCTATAAGCCTCTTAAGTTCCCTTATATTTTTATCCAACCTACTTAGATCTATATAAGCTTTAGTTGGTCGCATACCATCACCCCTAGTTCCTATTAATATATCTATTATAACTCTTTTTTTGATTTTGTCATACAAAATATGGACAATCTTTAATTAACAATACTACATATCCATATTTACATCGTGTAATATGCAGTATTAAGGCAAATGTATGATGTATATAGACAACTACATCTCCAAACATCGTGTAGCACCGATACTGTGTATTGATTATAAAAAAACCAGCCATTTATGACTGGTTAAAAACTAATTTATATTGTATATCCCTTCCTGTGATACTACTTTTGCACCTGATTTTCTAAGTATTTCAAGTGCCTTGTCTGTATCTTCTACTCTAAAGAGTATAAGGGCATTCTCTGCTGGGCGCCTGACAAAGGAATAGAGATATTCTATACTTATATCATGATCCCTAAGTATCTTGAGTATCTCATTTAAGCCTCCAGGTTGATCTACTATTTCGACCGCAATGACTTCTGTGGTGCTAACCGTATATCCCCCTTCTTTGAGTTTTTCAACGGCAAGATCCGGCGCATCTACTATCATTCGCAAAATTCCAAAGTTTGTGGTATCAGCAATGGAGATTGCGCATATGTCAATATCATTTTCAGCTAAAACTTCCGTCACGCCCACAAGTCTTCCCTTCTTGTTTTCAACAAATACGGAGATCTGTTGTACTAACATACAAAACACTCCTTTACATTTTTCTCTTGTCAATTACTCTCTTTGCCTTTCCCTGACTTCGTTCTATTGTCCTAGGTTCTACCAATTTAACCTTTACACTTAGGCCTAATATCCCTTGTATTTCCCGGGTTATCTTTCTATTTAGATCCTCTAATTTTCTCACTTCATCAGAAAATAGTTCCTCTGAAACCTCTACCCAAATTTCAAGGCAATCTAAATTGCCGATTCGATCTACTATGAGTAGATAGTGGGGCTTAGTATCACCGATTTCCATGAGTATACTTTCTATTTGAGATGGAAATACATTTACACCCCTTATTATGAGCATATCATCTGTTCTGCCTAGTAGTTTATTCATCCTCACATGGGTTCTTCCACAATCACAGGGTTCATAATTTAAAGATGTAATATCCCGTGTCCTATAGCGAATGACTGGAAGCCCCTCCTTATTTATTGTGGTAAGGACTAATTCTCCAATCTCTCCTTCTTCTAAAAGCTCACCCGTGTCAGGATCTATTATCTCTGGAATAAAGAAATCTTCAGATATATGGAGCCCTGACTTACATTGACATTCACTAGCTACACCTGGCCCTATGACTTCACTTAATCCATATATATCTATTGCCGATATCTTGAGTTTATCCTCTAATTCCTTCCTCAATGCTTCACTCCATGGCTCTGCACCAAATATCCCATTTGTAAGTTTTAGTTCATCACGTTTTATGCCCATTTCATCTATAGTTTCAGCAAGATGTAGTGCATAGGAAGGAGTGCATGCAAGTACAGTGGTACCAAAATCTCTCATGAGCATGGCTTGGCGTTTAGTATTCCCTCCAGATATGGGAATAACTGATGCACCCACCCTTTCAGCACCGTAGTGCACACCTAAACCACCAGTAAAGAGACCATATCCATATGCTACCTGTATGACTGATTCTCTTGTTGTTCCACCAGATGTAAGTGTTCTTGCCATGAGTTCTGACCAATTTACTATATCTTGCCTTGTATATCCTACCACCGTCGGCTTGCCTGTGGTTCCAGATGAAGCATGTATTCTGACTATCTCAGTAAGTGGAACGGCAAATAGCCCATAGGGATAGTTGTCCCTTAAATCCTGTTTTGTAGTAAATGGCAATAAAGAAAGATCTTCTACACTTTGTATATCCTCTGGTACTAACCCCTTTTGTTGCATGAGACTCCTATAATAGGGAACATTATAATATACTCTCCTCACTGTGTCGACAAGACGTTCAGATTGGAGTTTTTTAAGTTCTTCTCTGTCTAAACATTCTACAGCTTGATTCCAATACATACAATGATCCACCTCTGCATTAATAATAACTAAATTTATTGGTTATAACCTTCCTTAAAAGCTCTTTTGTTTATTGCTATAGTTTTGGGAGGGACATTTTCCTCCACAGCATCTAACCAGCCTTCAACGGGCATTTCCAATTGTTTTGCCAATACGCCCAATAGTACCGTATTTAGAACTCTGTCATTTCCTAAATTTCTAGCTATTTTTAGAGCGTCTATTGCTATGCATTTAAAACTTCTGTCTTTTACTTTATCTATCACATCAGTAGGGTATTGCTCATTACCCAATATCACAGGTAATGGAGCAATTTTCTGCTCGTTTACTATTATCGTTCCAGTATCAGATAGATAATGGGACCATCTTAATGCCTCCAACTGTTCAAAGGCAATTATTATATCCGCCGTACCTATTTCGATTAGAGGTGAAAATACTTTATCCCCAAATTTTACATGGGTAACAACAGAGCCTCCCCGTTGGGACATACCATGAACCTCAGACATTTTTACATCATATCCGAGATCCATAGCTAGATTTCCAATTATTCTACTTGTAAGCAGAGTCCCTTGCCCCCCTACTCCTACTATTAGTATATTCGTAGTTGCCATTTTAATCAACCAACCTTTCAATTGCATTAAATCTACATACATCAGCACATACTCCACAACCGTTACACAGTGTTTTATCTATAGATATGGTGTTTTCGTCTCTAGTTATAGCAGGGCAAGCTAAATCCATACACATATTACAATGTCTACATTTGCTTTTATCAACTGCAAATGGCCTACTTTTCTCTTTTGTAAGTAGAGCACATGGACGACTAAATATGATGACCGACGGTTCATCCCTCTCTACCTCTTTTTTAAGCACGGTCTCTACTTTAGTAATATCATAGGGGTCCACAACTTCTATATGTTCAATACCTATGGCGGATATGAGTTCTACTAAATTGAGCACCGGCGCAGGTTCACCTTTTATAGTTTTACCAGTGGCAGGATGATCTTGATGCCCTGTCATACCAGTAGTAGAATTGTCTAATATTGCCACCGTTGATATACCTTTATTATATACAATATCTATGAGCCCTGTTATACCTGAGTGAATAAAAGTCGAATCACCTATTACCCCAATCCAACTTTTTGTGTCATCTCTGCCCCGTGCTTTCTCAATTCCGTGAACCATGCCAATACTTGCTCCCATACATATACACGTATCTATACCTTCTAACGGTGGTAGCGCACCAAGGGTATAGCAACCTATGTCTCCAGCTGCATGTAGTCTGAGTTTTTTGATCATATAGTATACACCTCTATGGGGACATCCAGGACATAGAACCGGTGGCCTTCCAGGAACATTGGCTGCTGATTTTACATTGGGTTGTTTCCCCGTAATTTTAGAGTATATTGTATTACCGCTCAATTCCCCTTGTATTGAAAAGAGGTTATCACTAGCTGTCTCTATACCCATACTTTTCACATGTTCCTCTATGAAAGGTTCCAACTCCTCTACTACGTATAATCTGTCAACAGTAGATGCAAACTCTCTTATAAGTCTGTCAGGGAAAGGATATACCATACCTAATTTTAATATGGACGCATTAGGTAAGACTTCTTTGACATACTGGTATGATATACCACTAGTTATAATGCCCACACTCCTATCGTTTGTTTCAACCTCATTTATTGACATATTATTTGAATCATCCGCCAACCTATTCATTCTATCTTCTACTATAATGTGCCTGGCCTTTGCCATTGCAGGCATCATCACATATTTGGAAATATCCTTTTTATACTCTTTAAGCTTCTGTCCTTGCGGTTTACATATCTCCACAATACTCTGTGAATGAGATACCCGTGTAGTCATTCGTATTATAACCGGAGTATCATATTCTTCACTTATGTCAAAGGCGAGTATTACAAAATCTTTAGCTTCTTGGCTATCCGATGGTTCCAATATGGGTATATTGGCAGCCTTTCCATAATATCGAGTATTTTGTTCATTTTGTGAACTATGCATACCTGGATCATCTGCTACAACTATGACTAATCCCGCATTTATTCCTGTATATGCCACTGTAAACAGAGGATCAGCTGCTACATTTAAGCCTACATGTTTCATAGATACAATTGCACGGCCACCTCCTATGGCAGATCCAATTGCCACCTCAAGGGCAACCTTTTCATTAGGTGACCACTCGGCGTATATATCATCATGTTTTGCTATGCATTCTGTTATTTCAGTACTAGGGGTACCTGGGTATGCAGTTGCAACCTTTACACCTGCCTCATATGCACCCCTTGCTATCGCTTCATTTCCCAACAATAGTTCCTTCAATATTCTCCCTCCGATTGTCCATCACTTATTTTTGTCACGCATATCTATTACTCTCTTAGCTTTACCTTCAAACCTTCTCAATGTTTGTGGTTCTACTAAATTTACCTTAGCATCAATCTGTAAGATAGTCTTAAGTCTATTTCGTATCTTCTTTTCAAGAGCTTCTAGATCACTAAATCTATCAAGAAGCCTTGCATCCGATACCTCTATGTTGATCTCTAGTACATCGAGATAGTTCTCTCGTCGAACCAGTATCTCATAGTGGGGACCTACCTCCTCTATACTCATCAATACACCCTCTATCTGAGAGGGAAATACATTTACCCCCTTTATAATGAGCATATCGTCGGTACGCCCTTGCACTTTTGACATCCTAGCCAAAGTTCGTCCACATGGACATGGTTCATAATTTAAAGATGTTATGTCTCTAGTTCTATATCTAAGAATGGGGAGTCCTTCCTTGGTTATAGTTGTGAGGACAAGCTCTCCTTCCTCACCTGGGGGTAGTGTTTTTCCCGTCTTAGGATCTATTATCTCTGGTATAAAGTGATCTTCTGCTATATGCATGCCACATCTCAGATGGCAATCACCTGATATTCCAGGCCCCATTACCTCACTAAGTCCATAATTTTCAGTTGCAAGGATTCCCCATTTTCTCTCTAATTGGGATAACATTTCATCAGTAGATGCCTCTGAACCAAATAGTCCTATTCTCAGGTTTAATTGTTCTGGTTTAACTCCTAAGTTTTCTGCAACTTCAGACATATACATAGCATACGAAGGTGTGCTTACCAGCACAGTAGATCCAAAATCTTTCATGAGCATTATTTGTCTCTCTGTATTACCAGTAGATATGGGTACTACAGTTGCTCCCAATCTTTCTAAACCATAATGCAAGCCAAATGCACCTGTAAATAATCCATAGCCAAAAGATATTTGGGCTATATCATTTTCAGTTACCCCCGTCTCTACTACTATTCGCGCTACTAATTCAGACCATATTTTTAAATCTGCCTTTGTGTAACCAACGACGGTAGGTTTGCCAGTAGTTCCCGATGAAGCATGAAGCCTTACAATCTTGTTTATAGGAACCGCAAACATCTCATAGGGATAATTAGCTCTCAAGTCATCTTTAACAGTAAATGGGATATTTTCCAAATCTTTTAATGACTTTATGTGTTTCGGCTTGAGTCCAATTTCATCGAATCGTCTTTTGTAGAAGGGAACATTTGTATATACTCTTTCCACTGTCTTTTGTAATCGTCTTAGTTGCAGTTTTTTCATATGTTCTCTTGGCATACATTCTAATTCCTTTGACCAAAACATCTCTAAGCATCCTTTCTATAATTTGGGTCATCAAATAACGTATAAGCTAGATAACACCATATTTGGTAGCCATGGATACGTACAACTAGCTACAGAAAGGATATGCTATACTACCATCCTTCCGTACTACTTAATGTCTAACTATTTAAACAGCAATCGAAACTATAATTCCATACTACCATAAGATGATTATAAAGCATTTTACAAAAAAAATAAACCCTTTATGCAAAAATATACATAAAAGGTCTATTAATATACTAAAATTATATTATTGTTTGATAAAAGTCGCGCAATCAGTTTCCTCTGTAGAACTTGCATTGCGTGGTTGTATCTCTATTCTCTGTGCGCTACATTGATCTCCCTGTATATAGTAGTGACAACTATTTACTACACACTTAACTCCAGGTAGGGGAGAGTTGGTTTTATCTACTCTGCCTTGCATTGAATCCCTCCTTGCCAATAATATTTAAATCTTATATTATATTTTGTCTAATATTTTAAAATATACAAGGAGATTTTTCTCAGCTATCTTTATTTTATGATATATATATCTATATGCCCTATAGTAAATTATATCGTGGAATTTTAGTCCACCAAAAGCCTGTGAAAACCTTTGCTTGTCATACCCTTATAACGTATCCTTTCTTTCTAGGTTTAGGATCCGGATATTCACAATCCCTATATCCTAGGATACAGTTTCCTATGCCAACATAGTTACCTTGGATACCCCATTCCTTAAGTAGGGCTTGCCCCTCTTCATCCTCAAACATTTCCTTTGCCCTGTGAATCCAACATGAGTTGACACCGACGGAGTAAGCCGCATTCATTAGATTTCCCATCACTAGGCTGCCATCCTCTATATATGTATGCCTACTGGGATCTGCCAGCACGATAACTACAGTTGGTGCTCCATAGAATGGGTCGTCATCAGGATTGTCGGTAAATTTTGCGTTGAGTTTGGAAAGCCTTTGAATTAACCTTTCATCCTGCACCACTACCATGATAGCAGACTGATTCCCCATACCACTTGGTGCAAACATACCAGCTTCCAGTATTTGGTCTAATTGTTCATCGGTTATTTGCTCCTTCTTGTATTGGCGAATACTCCTTCGCTCCTTTAGTACTTTTAAAGTTTCGTTCATGCTTTATTCCCCCCTTTTATTATCATCATTAATAAGATTTCACAAAAGTTTATCACTATTAATATAACCTCATATTCTGCTACCCTATTTAGCAAAAAATATAAGGCTAATTTTACTCTACTTATCGTTTCCCTATCCATATCGGTATGCCAAGTGTGAGTTAGTATTAGTAAAGCAGTATACCATAAAACAACAAAACAGAAATTATGCTATAGAGCGAGCCTATTAAGTAATATTCTGCAAAAATTGGATCTTTTGAAATTTTATCAAATCTTGCTACAGATTTGGCTGTAAATACCAAACCTATGGCTCCAAATTGATCATAATACATAAGTATAGCGATTAATAACCTTTCTAAATTTCCAATTAGGGCACCTGCACCTTCCACCGTATTACCGATGGTATCAGATTCTTTAGGAGCATACTTTTGAAATAATATTTTAAAACTAGTATTGACTGGTTTAAAAATAACAATTATAAATAAAATCCACCTTAAAAGTTCACTAGATATAAATGATAAGAAATTGACATGATTATCTTCTTGTATTTTTCCAATTAAATATATAAGTATGATATGTAATCCTTGGTAAAGTATGTATATCATGTTTTCTCTTTCTACTCTTGCAATTAACCACTTTATAAAATAATCAATAGTTAAATGTAATATAAAATAAATTATATAGAAATAGTCCAGTTTCCCATTTTATCCTCCTTACCTAGCAATTTCTTTAGCAATACTATTTCTACTCGATAAATAAAGTCTTATCCCACTAGTTCTAATTCTCTTCGACATGGCCGATTCTGATATGTCAAGTTTTTCGGCTAACAATTTTTGCCTGAAATTTTCACTATACGTGTCATTCTCTAGAAGCGCATACAAAACCTCTTTTTGAGTAGTAGTCCAATTTTCTTTCATCCAATCTGTATAGTTCAAAAGTTTGTTTATAATTTCATCATTTTTATTTTTACTTTTAAATGATGTCTTACTACTACCATAATAATTATTATCATGGATAGACTCAATAGCATCTCTTGCATTCCAATATGCTGGTCCATCTGCTCCTATACTCATTTCATAATTAATATTCGTATATATTTCACCTAACCCTATTCCAAACCTTATATTAACAGGATCCATCTTATAGGATATATAGTCCAATACTTTAAATAATTCTAAATTAGGTTTGATTAATGCCTGAAATTCATCTCCTAAAGTAATAGTCCATTTAGATACAATATGCTCTTTATATCTTATATTTATATCCTCTAGTGTTTCTCTTAACTTTTCTTGTACTTGACTTCTATCTACAATATTTCTTGAATCTATTATATCCCCTATAATAGCAACCAAATTTATATCTTGCAAAATAATCAGCCTTTCTTTAATATATTGATGCTATTATATCATAGATTTTAACACTTTCCAATATATCGGAAACTTCCGAATGTTTCCGGTATAGCGGCAACTCCCAGAAGTTTCCATTATATAGCCAAACTGATCATTATTTTTACAAGCGAATCATAAAGATGTATACACCATCTTTCTCATCGGAAGAGGTTTAGGCTGATGTGGCATTCCCCTGTCTATTATTTCATAACTCTCCCTGTCAATGGGTTTCCTTCCTCTATGAACTTTGATTATCTCCTGATATCTTTGTTATTCTCAGTATTCCAA
>CALKWW010000119.1 GCA_938003945.1 uncultured Bacillota bacterium
TAGGTCAGATCTCACTATATATATGTCACCATCTTCAAGTATTGGATATTGGGTAAGCAATTCCTGCTTCTCATCTTTTTCAAGTTCTTGTAGCACTACGTGCCTGTATCTTCTCTCTAACATACGTCTGTCATCAGAATCTGAGACTTCCTCTAGTATTTCTTCAAATCTCTCTGCACTGAGGGCTTCAGGCACTAAATAGGACTTCTTTGCCTCACCCAACATATATACTACCTTAATGCCATTTTCCATCTCTATAATTTCAAATTGCTCATCGAGTATACTGTCATTAAAATTGTCCATGGTACGTTTTTGAGCTGTTGGCGTATAGTATGTAATACTAAGCTGTGAATTTAATCTACGTTTATTGATATCTTCAGCAATGGTGTCAGCTTCTCGATCAGGTGGGTTTGTATACCATATATCTCCTGTTTTTTTAACCTCTATTGCAAGTTCCGTTGTCTCGTAATTAAAATACATATTTAAAAATTTATTTTCTGCAACTAAATCCATATCTCCTATTAGACTGTTATCAGCATATACCACATTTAAGTTACCTAATATATTTAAAGCCATACAGAATATACTCAATATAATTATTCGCAAATATATCTTTTTCTTTTTCATTCCTATTACCTCCCCCCTACAGTCTAAATGTAATCTCTTTGAAACTTATGTATATAAAACTAATCATTTGTCGCAATAGATCAAATACCAGTAATCCTATAAATATCATAAGTCCCATACCAACAACCGTTAAAATGATTGTAAATATGTTTTTCCCTACACTATAATCATGTGTAACTCCTGTTCCTATAATGAGTAAAAAGACATACCACACTGTTGCAAGTTGCACAAAGAAATTATGAAATGAACCCTGCTCCATTGTCATTATATGGCTCAGTGGAATCAATGGTAAATTTATAAGGATTAAGGGCACACATGCATAAGCAGTGGCAATTAGAATATCCCTAAAACTTCCTTCACCATCCATCAACGTAGTTAGACACCAATTTGATGCACACCACAATACATATGGCAACATTACACTTATTATTTCTACTATTATATTTAATTCTTTTGGATCACTGGTGTTAAATATAAAACCTGTCAATTGCCGCCTCAATATAAATGTAAGTGTAACTATTCCCATTATAATTCCTGCTGCTGGTAAATTACCTCTTTTCTCATGTTTCAAATCCCAAAAACCATCAAATGGATGAAATACCACATGAAAAGAATAGCCAAGTGCATCTAATACCTTCTTATCTTTTCTAAAAATATCATCTTTATATTTAACCAAAAGCCTTATCCCTACTATAATCAATACTATTGTAAGTAATATCCAACCAAAGTTTTCTTTTACAACCTCTTTTTTATGATATTGATAGGCTTTTGAATAATAATCTCGCTTATTACCTTGTTTAAAGTTTTCCATGGCATCCGAAAATCTATCTTGTCTTAACAATGTCTTACCCAACCCTATATACGCAAGTTCACAATTTGAATTATGTTTGAGTACCTCTTGCCATTTTTCAGTTGCCATGTCATATTCACCTATACGATGGAGATGTAATGCTTTTTTTATAAGGGCACCATATTCAGTAATAGAAAATATAGTTATATTATTTAGTTTAGAATCCAATACCAATATCTTATCTCCTACTATATCTATGGCTGAAGGACTTTTAAATGTACCAATCTGTTCACCTAATCCACCAAATACATATAAGAGATTGCCATCATCATCATATGTAAACACCCGACCCCTCTTTCTGTCCAAAACGCTATAGGTATTGCTATCATAATCAATTGCCACATCAACTAGCATAGAAGGCCCCTTTGGTGAACCTATGCTTGGAAACTCAATATCTCCAACTGGTGGATAAAATCCACGCCTTCTCAAGACATCAGTACCTGTTAAATTTAAACGTCTTATAGGTGCCACTTGGTCATCTTGTCGTCTGGAATTTATAGCATCACGTATCTGTGCATCACTCAATGCACTAGTAGTAACATACAAAAACCCTTCATCATCAATATTTATATTGTTGTACTCTGTAGGTATAAAACGCTCCATCCCAGCCCTTTGCTGTTTTGTTGATATTCGCTTCCATATATAGTCAAGCATATTTGGAGTGACTCTACTAGCACCCATAAAACCTTGAAAACCACCATCTGCATTGAGTTCTATTATACCTTGATTTACATTTTGATCGCTTACATATATCCTTTTTGCCTTATCCAGCACTAATTTCATAGGTTTATATACAAAATCCGTTGGTATTATATCTCCTTCCGGAGGTCCTATTTCCCTTATAAACTCTCCCCCCTCGCTGAGCTCTACTATTCGACTATTATCTGTATCTGCCACATATATATGTTTTTCTTCTGTGACATACACACCTTGAGGATTATTGAAACCGTCCTTTGTGCCATCATTTGAAAAAGTCTCAATCACATCTGTCTTCTCCAAGTTGACATCTGTCACTAATATCCTATTATTCCCGGAATCGACTATAAAGATTTTTCCGTCCTCTGCGACAAAAAGATCTGCGGGGGTATTTAAGCTCCCAACTCCCAAGTCTTTACCATCTATCACATAATCAGGTAGATATGCATGGGGAGAGTACACTACATTTCCCCAAAAATCATATAGATAGCTTTGATATGGCGGTGTAGCTAAAGCTTTATTAGGAACAAACACATATATACAGACAAGTATTAAAATACATATTTTCCTCTTCATATAATGCCCCTCCCCCTATTCTTTAAGTCCCGAAGTAGCCATAGTTTCAATTACATTGCTTTGAGCTATAATAAATAATATAATTGGTACACTCATCATAACCAGCGCTGCCGCCGCTGATACTCCCGCCCTTGCAATGCCTCCCGCTAATATCTGCTGAAGGGCATAAGGCAATGTCTTTAGCTCTTCGCTATAAATATATGCTCCCCCTGTGGTATTCCATAAGTTCTGGAACCCAAATATTACCAGGGTCAACCAAGCTGGTTTTACAGTAGGCATGGCTATACGCCAAAATATATGAAATTCACTTGCTCCATCTATCCTTGCTGCTTCTAATATCGAATCTGGTATTTGCTCCATAAATTGCTTCATTAAAAACAGACCTAATGAATAGGCAAATTGAGGAATAACTATTGCATAATATGTATCCACCCATCCTAAAGATGACATTATCAAATAGCTCGGTATAGCAGTAACGTGGTACGAAATCATTAAAGATAATACTACTATAATAGGCACAGATATTAGAGTAAATACTATAGTA
>CALKWW010000120.1 GCA_938003945.1 uncultured Bacillota bacterium
TGGGGCGAATGCTTCAAAAGATTAAGAAGATGGAGTATGGACATTTCGAGGATGAGAGTTCCATGGAGATTATTGATAAGGCCTACAATAGGGCAGAGCAATCGGCTAGGCATATGTTCCCAATGTATGTCACCATGTTATTGTCTCATACCGTTGCAAGTATAGGTGCGCTATGGTATCTCTTCTCAGTGAGATGGTGGCTTGTGCTCACTGTGTTGATTCCTTTTTTGTTGGAGATATATTTTGTTACAAAGAATAATTATAATATCTATGATGAACTGGAGACTTATTGGAATAGGGAGCGGCAATACGGGATACTTGGAGGATTTCTAAAATCAAGGGAATATATCAAAGAAAATAAGATATTTGGAGCATCTGATTATCTGATTGATACATATAAATCTAGGTTAAATTCCCGAAATAGAGAGTATGAGAAATATTATTTTAAACACTTAAAACATCATTTTACAGAAAATAACATTACTAAAATTGCATCCCTTGTCAATCCCGTTATTTTGTTAATATTGTTTGTAAATGGGCAGATGGACATAGGACTGTTTATTTCATTATCTCTTTTGATGTTCGGGGATATATACAACCAATTGATGTATGCTGTGGCGCCTATAATTTGGAGTGGGTATCATATAAACTTTTTCAATTATTATGAAAAATATTTTGACCTATCAGAGGATGAACAGGGTGAGAGTGAAGATATACCGACTGATATACATATTGAGTTTAAAGATGTATGGTTTGCATACGAAGACGAGGATTGGGTATTGAAGGATAATAGACTTTAATCCCTTAAATGGACAAATACTTATAGATATATCTTAAAATGCCTCTCTTTCGAGATAAAAGACGGAGAGAAGGTATCTATTGTCGGCAAAAATGGAGAGGGAAAGTCAACTACGATCAAGTTATTGCTGGGGCTTTTTACCCCCGATAGAGGTGAGATTCTCATAAACGGAAGATCTCTCTTTGACTATTCACCTAAGGCTAGGAGCAAGATGTTTGGTACGGTCTTTCAAGACTTTGTACGCTATAGCATATCTGCGAAGGAAAATGTGGCAATAGGCGATATAGACTTTTTGGACGATAGTGAAGAGCTTGAGTATGCATTCAAGCAGGCAAAAGTAGACGACTTTATAGATAAGCTTCCTGATAGAGAGGATACACTTTTAGGGCGAGATTTCGATGGTGGCATAGATTTATCC
>CALKWW010000121.1 GCA_938003945.1 uncultured Bacillota bacterium
CGGTTGAAGAAAGGCAAAGCTTAAAGATGAATCCATGGGAGTATATGGTACTCACATCGAAATAAGCTATTTTGATGTGAGTGTGATGTTTGGTAATAGAATTTGTGGAGATTTAATGATATAACGGGAAATACAATTAAAGGCAATATAAGGGGGATAAATGCTATGAAAGGCAATGTTAAACGGAGGATTACGAGGGTTTTTTGTACTCTATTGATGTTCACGTTTATGTTCTCCAATTTTCTTCCATTTATAACTGTTGGAGAAGGAGCCATCGAACCAAGTCTTGATATGGTAACCTTGGTGGGAGACTTTTTCGAATTCAATGATATGGGTTCTAATTGGGATCCACAAAACAAAAATGGAGTCATGAATCAGTATAGTGGCAATATATATGAGGTTTCGTTCCTATTAAAGCCAGGTATTCACGAGTATAAAGTGGCATTGAATGGCGAATGGGATGAGAGCTATAGCAATGCAGACTCCAATGTGAATAGTGGAGATGGTGGCAATGCAAAATTAGTACTAGACTCTGAAAAACTAGTACATTTTAGATTTGACAATAATACTAAGAAACTCTATGATTCTGAAAATAACCCTTCTGAATTTAAACAAAGTGCCACTTTAGTTGGAAATCTAAGTGAAATTGCAGAAGATGGCAAGTGGTGGGATCCAGCTGATAGTAATTTTGATCTAGAGTATATAGGTGGAGGGTTTTATAGAGGTGTATTTGAACTAGATGCAGGCCAATTGGAATATAAGATAGCATTTAACCATGCATGGGATAACGGCGAACTTGGGGATAATGGTCAAAACATAACAATTGACATTGAATCTAAGAGAAAGGTAGTATTTTTAGCAAATGCTATTCAAGGTATTGTCTATGATTCTGTAAGAAATCCGGAAATAAAAAATACCGTATCCCTTATAGGACCTATACGTACAGCTATTGATATCAATATAGGTGCTGATAAGGAGTGGGATATTGAACTTGAGGGATTTGAATTCTATCCAATATCCGAGTATGAATTTGCATATATTGCTCTACTCCCTAAGGGCACATATGAATATAAGGGTATCGAAAACTATAGCTGGGATGGGGGAGGACTCCCTCCGACAGCTGAAAACTATGAGATTACCATATCATCTGATCTGGAATATGTCGTATTTATAGCCGATCTAAAGGAAAAGACCATTGTAAATTCTGTAGATGACATTGATGATGTGGGCAGTAGATTGGGAATAGGGGATATTCCAAGCGAAAGGGAAGAAAGAACAGTAAGGTTCAGGTATATAAGACCAGATAAGGACTATGATGGATGGAATATTTGGGTCTGGTATACAGGGGTAAAAGATGGACAGATAGATTTTGAAGAGATAGAAGATGGTGTAGCGATTGCCAATATAAAAGTAAGCCCAGAGACAGAACGTATAGGTTTCGTACTTAGAAAAGGCACTGATTGGGAAGAGAAGGATGCTTACTCTGCAGATAGATATATAGAGATAGATAAAAATGAACGAATTACTAAGGTGACAGTGACAAGTGGTATAGGTGAATTTGAGCAACCTTCAAGTATTACAGGTCCTGAATTTAGAGATGGGAAGATAGTGTTCTACTATAGGGATAGCGATCTATATTCAGAAGATCTGATGCATACTATAGAAGATGTTAAACTAAGGATAGCAGATCCAGATGATGAAGATAATTATAAGCTCTATGATATGATATACAGTGATACTGATGAATACTTCTACTACGAGTTTGAGCCTAAGCAAGGTGTAGAGAGATATGAATATAGTTTCATAGTCACCTATCAAGATGGTTCGAATGCAAATATAAAAGATCCATATAATCCAGACTCCTATGTAGAGTACAAAGTTAAAGAATTTGATATCAATTGGGATATACAACCTAGAGAGATAGATTATAATCAAAATGCCATTATATCCATCCAACTATCTGATAACACAGTTGAGCCCAAAGAGGTATATCTAGATCTGACAGAACTAGGTGGACCTAAGAAATACTATGTAGATACAGAACTTATGCAGGCTACAATAGCTGTAGAGGATACCATATTGGCTGGAGATAAGGATATTCCTATAAAAGTAATAGATCAATATGGGAATAGTCATGTAGAGAATGCCAGAATATCTATTAAAACTAGATTGATAGATGATGGAGATTTTGACTGGGATGAGGCCGTAATATATTTTCTGCTCACAGATAGATTTATGAATGGAGATACTACAAATGACGACCCAAATGGTGAACAATATGACATAAGTCATCCAGAGACATATCATGGTGGTGACTTAAAGGGAATCACTAAAAGATTAGATTATCTAAAAGATCTAGGTGTAAATACCATATGGATTACTCCCATTGTGGACAATATAGATTTTAATAAAGGTGCAGATTTTAGTGGCATTCCTGAGGAACAGAGATACCAATATGGATATCATGGCTATTGGGCTCAAGATTTTACTAAGCTGGATGAACATTTAGGTGCCTTAGAGGATCTTCATGAACTCATAGATGAAGCCCATGATAGAGGTATGAAGATAATGGTAGATGTGGTGATAAACCACGCTGGCTATGGTTTGAAGCCTGGTGATGAGGAGAAATGGGGACATCTGAGCAATTTCCCATCAGAAGAAGTGAGGAACAAATTCTATGTGGATATAGATGGACAGCGCTCCAGCATGTTTAGAGATGGTGGTAGCGATGAGATCAAGGGAGAGCTAGCAGGTCTGCCTGATTTTATGACTGAGATACCAGAGGTGAGAGAGCAAATACTAAAATGGCAAATTGACTGGCTAGATAGGGCAAAGACAGATAAGGGTAATACAATAGATTACTTTAGGGTAGATACGGTGAAACACGTAGAGGATACCACTTGGAAGGCCTTTAAAAATAGACTTACTGAAAAGGCACCTAGTTTTAAGTTGATAGGCGAATATTTTGGTGCTTCGATTGATAATGCATTTGACAGTGAGCTAGATAAAGGACAGATGGATAGTCTACTAGATTTTGACTTTAAATACAAGGCAATGGACTTTGCAGATGGAAAGATAGATGAGGTGGAGGAGTATCTAGAGTATAGAAATGAAAAGCTCAGTAATACCGCAACTTTAGGACAGTTTTTGAGCAGTCACGACGAGGATGGTTTCCTATATCGAGTAGGAGGAGATGTCGGGAAACTTAAGGTAGCTTCTGCTCTTCAAATAACTGCAAAGGGTCAACCCGTTATATATTATGGGGAAGAATTAGGTATGACAGGTAAAAATGCAGGTGATATGTCTAAGGGCGAATTTAGTGAAAATCGTTATGATATGGATTGGGAGAGACTTAATGATGAGAGATATAGGCATATATATGAACATTATAGAACTCTTTTAAATATCCGTAGTGATTATTCTAAGTTATTTGCGAAAGGTGATAGGCAAAAGATTGCAGGAAGTGATGCCGAAAAATATGTGGTTTTCAAACGTACTTATGATAATCAGAGTGCCTATATAGGTATAAATGTACAAGATGAGGACAGAGAGCTCGTAATTGAAACAGATTTTCCGGAAAATACTGTATTTGAAGAACTGTATTCTTCTAAGAACTATACAGTCAAAGATGGTGGAAGACTGGTAGTAGATCTACCTGCTTCAAGTAATGGAGGTA
>CALKWW010000122.1 GCA_938003945.1 uncultured Bacillota bacterium
GTTACTACTCAGGCATTGACATCTTAGGGTAGTAGATTATTGGAAATATCTGATTGATGCAATTTATCCCCAAGATGCATTATAATTATAGCATACATAAATAATGGGTGGTAATTGTAATGAACGATAAAGAAATTGTTGAAATATATAATAAAGGCATCGATGCTGTTATTACACTCGTAAAAAGTATGGACGATAAGCTTGTAGTTCTTAGTCAAGAGTTGTTGGATCTCAATGAGGAATTGGTGGATCTCAATCAAGAGTTACTAGAGCTTAAACAAGGAAACCAAAAACTTAATGCTAGGATTACTATACTGGAAGCCCAAATTAATAAAAATAGTGGCAATAGCAGCAAGCCGCCATCATCTGATGGGTTGAAGAAGAAGCCTAAAAACAACCGTAAAAAGAGTGGTAAATCGACAGGTGGTCAGCCTGGCCATGAGGGAAAGACACTTGAAAAGGTCAACAATCCGGATAAGATTGTTGATATAAAGCCTAAACAATGCGAATGTGGTCACAGCTTAATAGATGTCGAGGGAACTGTCCAAACTAGGCAAGTATTCGATATACCTGTGATAAAAATAGATGTTACCGAATACAAAACCCATACGTTAGAGTGCCCGGGCTGTGGGAAGATTCATAAGACACAATTTCCCGAAGGAGTAAATCAGCCTGTTCAGTACGGTCAGAACTTACAGGGGCTCATAACATATCTGACCAACTATCAATTAATTCCCCTTGAAAGGGCCGCTGAATTAATCAGAGATCTTACAGGTCAAGATATTAGCCAAGGCACTTTTGTTAATATCAATAAGCGTCTTGAAAAGAATCTAGAAGAATTTGAGAATGCGGTAATAGATCAGCTTGTAGGCGCAGAAGTAGTACACTTTGATGAAACTGGTATGCGCTGTGATAAGAAGACAAAGTGGGTTCATAGTGCTTCAACGGATAAGCTTACCTACTATGCTATTCATGATAAAAGAGGTACTGATGCTAGTGAGGATATTGGAATACTTCCAAAGTTTCAGGGTACAGCAGTACATGACCATTGGAAGCCCTATTATACCTATACGGACTGTACCCATGCCGAATGCAATGCCCATCATCTAAGGAACCTAAAAGGCATTTACGAAAATTATGGCCATGAATGGGCAAAGGAAATGTCAGAGCTCCTAGTTAAAATTAAGGAACACGTGGAAAGTCTGAAGGAGCAAGGTATGGACTCTATGCCTACAAATGATATCGAAGCATATATGGAAAGATATGGTGATATCATCACTAGGGGCAAGGAAGAGAACGCCTTAAAAAACGGGGATCTCGTATCAGAAAAGACGGGTAAGCCTAAAAAAGGTGAGGCTCTTAACCTTCTAGAGAAGCTTGAGAAATTCAATCTTGAAACCCTCGCATTTATGCTAGATTTCAACATTCCTTTCGACAACAATCTTGCTGAAAGAGATATCAGAATGGTGAAGCTAAGACAGAAAATCTCAGGTTGCTTTCGCGGAGATGAAGGTGCGAAGATGTTCTGCAGAACCCGAAGCTATATCTCAACATGCAGAAAAAACGGCCTGAAAGTGTTGGAATCGCTAGCAAATGCGATAAAAGGAGCGCCCTTTATTCCCCAGAGTTCTCTTTAATATTCAATTGTTAGAAGTGAGGGATATCGGCGATATCCCTTTATTAAAGTTACTCTTTTTTAATAATATGAAGGTCAATGATCATGGTTACATATTAGCACAGGGCGACTTCAATGGGAATGCCTGAGTAGTAACAATCTTTTTATTTAGATCTATGGCAGCATAACTCTAATATAGCAAGAAAATATGATCTATCACTATGGAGCGGTAAACATTTCGAGATAATGGAGAATTATATAAAGACTATGGCAGATTTAGGACAAAAATCTATTTCTGTAGTGGTATCCGATATCCCGTGGTCAGGGCAGAATTCTGCATATATTGCTACTTCTCCATCTAATATGTTTGAATATAGCATTGTAAGAATTGTATTGAATAAAAATGGTGAATGGCAGTATGATTTTAGCTCACTAAATAGATATATAAAACTATGCATGAAATACGGTATTGATCAGGAAATAGAGGTATTTGGTCTTATAAACATATGGGTAAATGAGGATGCAGGATATAGTAAGGTTATAGAGGATTATGATGATGGTATCAGGATACGATATTTTGATGAGGCATCGGGAACCTATAGGTACATGAAAAGGAAGAGTCAACTGGCAGACTATATAAAAAAATTAGAGCAAAACTTTATTGAAAATGGTTGGATTGAAAAGGTTAGAATATTAGGCGATGAACCTAGTGATTTAGAAATATTAAAGAATAGGTTGAGGGAGATAAAATCTATGGCCCCTTCCTTCCAGTTTAAGATATGCATAAATAATGTTTCTGTAATGGAGGAAAACCTACCGGGAGTGGTAGATTAGGTACCCAAGCTTATGTGCATATGCCATGATTACGACAGAGCCATGAGAATAAAAGAGGATATAGATGGAAAATTGTTATTCTATCTATCGTGCTGGCCTAAGACGCCCAATACCTTCATATGTTCACCTCTAATTGAGAGCAGGATAATACCATGGCTGACACTATACATGAAATTTGATGGATTTCTAAGATGGGCATATACGGCATGGCCTGATGATCCATTAGAAGAAATTTCATATAGATATCCAAGATGGCCGGCTGGTGATACATGCTTTGTATATCCTGGGAAGGATGGCAAACCGCTGTTGAGTTTGAGATATAAGAATCTACATAGGGGGATAAGGGATTAAAGAAGCATTGAATGATAGGATGAGAAAGGTTTTTTACTGGGAAACAAATAGCGTATTCCATCCCGATTCCAAAAAGAAAGCTGAGGATCTTTATGCATTGGATTATGAAAGCTATGAACAGATAACTGGTAATATATTGAATGATCTCCAGAAAGACAGATAAATCATCCTTTAAAAATGTACGGGGAGCTGATCGGATGAATATAAACAAAAATAATTGTATTATAGATATTAAAATAGATTATGCTGAAGAAGCCAAGGCATTTAGACATTTTTATAATGCAGTGGGATATGCCAATGTAGATTATACTTATACAGCACCTACTAAAAAGATGTACGATTATCTTTCATCTTTTAATAATCATTTTAAGTATATGAGAATGCATAATATCTTAACCGCC
>CALKWW010000123.1 GCA_938003945.1 uncultured Bacillota bacterium
TGCTTTGGGAGCAGGGGGTCCCAGGTTCGAATCCTGGTACCCCGACAAAAGAGTAAGCATCTAGAGAAATCTAGATGCTTTTTTATTTCCCACCATATCACTCTATAAAAAAGAAATAGAGATTATATATAAATACAAAGCCAACTTCAATCGTGCTTACACAGGACTTTTTATATCTCTGTTTTTGAATACTCTTAAACAAAGGAATAGAAGCTCCACCAAACAGCAAACCTTAGACACCCACTGCAGGGATATCTAAGGTCTACTATTTTTACTTTATAATCTAATCATTGATTGTCAACAACGACCAACCAATACTTTTTCTTCAAATGAGAGGCTTCTCACACCTTCTTTGACATCACAAGCCCACTTCCTTAAGTAAGTTCGGCTCAGCTTTCAATACTCATTAATTCCATGATCAACTGCTCGCTCTATCAACCAAGCCAAAGCATTGAGCTCAAGTGCAGCATTAACCACAGGCATTGGCGTAGGAGCACCATAACTCTTTTCCATAGGATAATAAGCATCTCCCTCTCGGCGATACCTTGCAGGGTAAGCCCCTGTACTATTATCTGTCAGTGAAGCCCCCGTACTATCTCCGATGTAGACAAAGTTTTTTACCGTATTATACCAAACAATAGAGTAGTTTGGATTTACCGTAGGCTTACTTGTTGATTGCGCTGTACATATTTGCACTGAATTTTCAGGTAACTCTTTCACTATAATAGAACCATTAGAATCATTATCTTCCCCCCAATACTTCCCCGTCAAGTTACCAAAAGGTCCATTTATAATAGGGTCATTCGGCAGATTTGCTATCGGATATGGATTATCCCAAATTGTACTTCCCGCAATCTGTCTTTCAGCAACTGTAGATGACATTCCAAATATCTGCACCATCATATGATTCACAGTATCAAAATCTCTATCTTGAGAGCCAAATAAAATACATCCTCCAGCATTGATATAAGCTGACAGCAACTTGGCCAGTTCTGCATCTGCTTGTGCTTGATAAGAATAATACAATATAACATCTGGGAACCTGATGCTAGGATCTAACACACCATTAGCATTGAAATAAGCCCATCCCAGCTGCGTCTTAGCATCAGCAGCTGATTGCATCACATTCCTCCACAGTTTCAGCTCACCGATTTGCACTATTCCAGTTGGGCTAAAGCTTCCACCTTCCATAGTACTTGCTTCCAACAATCTTCCTCGAGGAATTCCACTCCAAGTATACACACTATTCGCTCTTCCAATAACAGCATACTCCATTTTAGGATATATAACAGGAATTCTAGCTGTACAAGTAACATTTCCTTGGCTCGTTTTTGCAACAATATCAATATTAAATGGTTTTTTTTATACTAACCGTCCCCGAACCTGCCAAGCGCACAGTATGTGTTCCCATCGGCAAAACACCTTCCCCCCTAAAAGAAATACCATTGAGAACTCCAGTCTCTATTTTATATCTTCCTCCAGAACTTACTGCAATCTCTACTTCAATATAGTGTGTATCGTCTAAAACCTTACGATTTTCATACAGTCCTTTCACTTTCACATTGCTGCAATCAATAGTATAGTTACTTGCATCATTCCCAATACTCTTCCAGCTTTCTCCACTCCATACATATACACCTTCTTTATAGAGTTCAATAGCATCAGAATTCATATTGTAAACCATCATACCTGCTGCCGATACCTTATCTTGAGGCGTCGAGTCATCCGTCCATGTTCCATCTCCATTATCCTCCCCACCATATAGAGGCGTTAATTGAACCCTAGACTTCAATGACACTCTTGGCAAGAGCAACCCCTTGCTCGCAGTTATTCCACCTTGGTTTGCAGTCCACTCCTTTAACTCTAATATACTCCCTGCCACAGGGACCTCAGTAGATCCTATTGTAACTTGGCCATAAGATGCCCCTAAAGGAAGAAACAGAATTAGACAAATAATCAAAAGAGATTGTAGTTTTGCTATCATTTTTTGTTTTTAAGTTTTGTATAAGATGAAGTTTGTTATCATCTTGTGAGTTTTGTTTTTTAATCTAATTGCCCCGAAACACTCCCAGAGGAACATTTTACTGACTTTGGGGTATCATACTCTATTGTGAAAATACAAGCAGA
>CALKWW010000124.1 GCA_938003945.1 uncultured Bacillota bacterium
CTTATAGTATGATCATAGTTATTTAAATATTGAACTGTAATCTCAAATAAACTCATCAATTTATTTTTAATATTTTTAAAGGTCATTCATAGTATACTATTTTCAAGAACACACTTCAATATATTTACAGATATATGGTATATGCCTTTTCAGAGATTCTCCGTATGTTATTGATATGTCTTGTAAAGACATTAATAATTGTACATGCGATATTGTAAAATGTACAGTATTCTATATTCCACAACACAAATCGTAATTGAAAAATAAATGCTATTGAACTAGACATATATTTGTGCTAAAATACTCACCAGGGATTTAATTTTGTCCACCTACAAAATAGTTATAATTATCTTATCTCTATACACTATGTCTTGCCTGAAAACTATAGGATGGACAAAGCTTAAATATCCAATGAAGAAGAACACTTATTTTTTTACCCACTAGACATACTATTTGGTTATGCTATAATATAATAGTTATGGAGTAAAGCTAATAATGTATTTATGGTGGAGTTGAAGTCTAAGATTTTATGACTCTACCAATTGGATGGTATATTGAATAGAGTTACTGGTTACATCAATAATATTAAAAAATCTTTTGTTAATGATATACCCAATGGGGTTATATAATAGATTAAGGGAGTATACATAACACTAAAGGAGGAACAATAGGTGAAAGCTACAGCTGAAAAAACGGAGAAAAATTCTGTCAAATTGACAATAGAGATCGATGCCGAGGAATTCGACAAATCTATGCAAAAAGCTTATTTGAAGAATCGAAAACATATAACCATTCCGGGTTTTAGGAAGGGTAGGGCGCCTAGAAAGTTGATAGAACAATTCTATGGTGAAGCTATATTCTATGAGGATGCAGCTAACGACATCATATTTTCAACATATGATGACGCAGTAAAGGATACAGGCATAGAACCGGTATCCCAACCTGAAATTGACATAGTTCAAATAGGTGACGGGCAAAACTTTATATATTCTGCCGATGTAACTGTTAAGCCGGAGGTAGAGCTAGGAGAATATAAGGGAATAGAAATAGAGAAAGTCGAGTATAATGTTACAGATGATGATGTAGAAGATAAGATATCTCAAATCAGAGAAGAAAACGCTAGACTGATAAGTATAGAGGATCGCCCCGTACAGGAAGGCGATAGGGTGACTTTAGACTATAAAGGTATGATAGATGGAGAGGCGTTTGAAGGTGGTAGTGCTGAAAATGCATCACTGGAGATAGGTTCTGATACTTTCATACCTGGTTTTGAAGAGCAGTTGCTTGGCATGAACATAGGTGATGAGAAGGAAATCAATGTGACATTTCCTGCGGACTATCACGTTGAGGAGTTAAAGGGCAAGGAAGCTATGTTCAAGGTAAATCTCAAGGATATAAAAGAGAAGGAACTTCCAGAATTAGATGATGAATTTGCAAAAGACGTAAGTGAATTTGATACATTAGATGAATATAAGGCCGATGTAAAGGAGGAACTAGAAGAATTGGCACAAAACAACATGAAAGCAGAGATGGAAAACAATCTCTTGCAGAAGATAGTAGAAAATGCCAATGTAGATATTCCTGATCCCATGATAGATAGTGAAATTGATAGACAGATAAATGAGCTAGACTTCACATTGAGATATCAAGGGCTTAGCCTAGAGCAGTATCTCACATTTACAGGTACATCTATGGATGATATTAGGTCACAATATAGAGATCAGGCATATAATACAGTAAAGCTAGGGTTGGTACTGGAGAAGATAGGCGAAGTTGAAGAAATTGAAGTAGATGACGATGATCTAGAAAAAGAATTTGAAAGGTTGTCAGAACAGTATGGACGAGATGTTGAGGATATCAAGAAAGACTTTGAACCTAATGTGGAATATATAAGGGGAAATCTCAAAACCCAAAAGACGGTAGATTTCCTGATGGATAATGTTATAATAGTAGAAGGGGAGCAAGACAGCTCAGATAAAGATATTGAAAAGTAGAACAGTAGTAAATGGTAGTGTAAAAAAAAGGAGGCGTTACCATGAGCTTAGTACCAATTGTAGTGGAGCAAACTAGTAGGGGAGAACGATCATATGATATATATTCGCGACTATTAAAAGAGCGAATCATTTTCTTAGGTGGAGAGATATACGATGAGTTTGCAAATCTGATAGTGGCACAGTTACTGTTTTTAGAGGCTGATGATCCTGATAAGGACATTCAAATATATATAAATAGTCCAGGTGGATCAGTGACTGCAGGATTTGCAATATACGATACAATGCAATATATTAAATGTGATGTGTCAACTATATGTATAGGCATGGCAGCATCAATGGGAGCTTTTCTCCTTGCGGCTGGTACCGAGGGCAAGCGTTTTGCACTGCCTAATAGTGAGATAATGATTCATCAACCTATGGGTGGCG
The DNA here is from genome assembly GCA_938003945.1 of uncultured Bacillota bacterium. GTDB lineage: Bacteria > Bacillota > Clostridia > Caldicoprobacterales > Xylanivirgaceae > UBA3920. Next base: position 2,421 of record CALKWW010000124.1, read on the forward strand.
CACGGGGTCAAGCTTCTGATATAATGATACATGCAGAGCAGATTTTAAAGATGAAGAAGAATATAAATAATATATTGGCTGAGAGAACAGGTCAGCCAATAGAAAAGATTGAAAAAGACACCGATAGAGATTTCTTCATGTCAGCGGAGGCTGCGAAGGAATACGGTGTAGTTGATGAAGTGATAACTTTTCGCAAATAGAGTTGGTTAAGAGGTGAAAACATGGGGAGATACGATGATAAAAAACAAATAAAATGTTCTTTCTGTGGAAAGAACCAGGATCAGGTCAGGAGGTTAGTGGCGGGGCCAGGCGTCTATATATGCGATGAGTGTATAGATCTATGTCAAGAGATAATAGATGAAGAGTTTGAAGATATCTCAGATTTAGAACTTAGAGACATCCCAAAGCCTCAAGAAATATGTGCAACTCTTGATGACTACGTAGTTGGTCAAGAACGGGCTAAAAAAGTTTTGTCAGTTGCCGTGTATAATCACTATAAGAGGATAAATAGTGATGTGAGGGGCGATGATGTAGAACTTCAAAAGAGCAACATAGTAATGATAGGACCTACAGGTTCTGGTAAGACATTGCTTGCTCAGACTTTGGCAAGAATACTAAATGTACCCTTTGCAATAGCAGATGCCACCTCTCTCACCGAAGCAGGATATGTGGGGGAAGATGTCGAAAACATACTATTAAAACTAATACAGGCAGCAGATTATGATGTGGAGAGGGCAGAAAAGGGTATTGTTTATATAGATGAAATAGATAAAATAGCAAGAAAATCTGACAATCCCTCCATAACAAGAGATGTATCAGGCGAAGGAGTGCAACAGGCCCTTCTTAAGATACTTGAAGGAACTACTGCAAGTGTACCTCCTCAGGGTGGCAGAAAACATCCCCATCAGGAGTTTATACAGATAGATACTACTAATATACTATTCATATGCGGTGGTGCATTTGAGGGGTTAACTGAGATAATACAAAATAGGATAGGCAAAAAATCTATGGGCTTTGGTGCTGAGATCGTAAGTGCGCAAGAGAGTGATTTAGGAGAGATATTGTCTCATGTATTGCCAGAGGACCTATTGAGATATGGCCTAATTCCTGAATTCGTTGGTAGGCTTCCAATAGTGGCCACTCTCGATCTATTGGATGAGGGTGCTCTTGTGAAGATATTGACAGAGCCTAAGAATGCTTTAATAAAGCAATATCAAAAGCTATTTGAATTGGATGGAGTTGCATTGGAATTCGAACAAGAGGCCCTTAGGATGATAGCTCAAAAAGCTATTGAGCGAAAGACGGGTGCTAGAGGACTTAGATCAATATTAGAGGGCATAATGTTGAATGTCATGTATGATATACCCTCTAGAGACGATGTAGAAAAGTGTATTGTTACAAAAGACACAGTACTCAATAGTGCTGATCCAATACTAATATTGACTGACGGGCAGAAGGTAAAAAAACCCAGTAAAAAACAAAAGGAGAAGAAAGAGTCAGTATCATGAAGGACAATAGAGGACCATAATATGGTCCTCTATTATTTTTCCCTCTAGGGATAAAATCTACATCATATTAACATAATAATAGAAAGAAAAGCCTAGAGGGAGGAGGATTCAATAATTGACAGCTGTATTGATTTTTATACAATTCTTCTTTAGTATAGTGATAGGATTGTATTTTTTGAGTCTATTAAAAGGCCAACAGATAAATAAAGTGGCAGTAGATAGAGAATCACGTAAAGAACTTGAGAGTCTCAGACGATTGAGGGAGATAAAACTCACAGAGCCCCTTTCTGAGAAGACTAGGCCAAGTAATTTTGATGAAATAATAGGTCAGGAGGAGGGTATAAAGGCCCTAAAAGCGGCTCTATGCAGTCCCAATCCACAACATGTTATAATATACGGGCCACCAGGTGTAGGCAAGACATGTGCGGCGCGATTAGTGTTAGAGGAGGCTAAACGCTCAATCAACTCACCTTTTAGAAAAGATGCTAAATTTATAGAGATGGATGCCACCTCAATACGATTTGATGAGAGGAGTATAGCAGATCCTCTTATAGGCTCTGTACATGATCCAATATATCAAGGTGCTGGTCCTTTAGGGGTGGCAGGGATCCCTCAGCCAAAGCCAGGAGCAGTCACCAAAGCCCACGGAGGCATATTATTTTTAGATGAGATAGGAGAACTTCATCCTATACAGATGAATAAGTTATTGAAGATATTAGAAGATAGAAAGGTATTTCTTGAGAGTGCATATTATAACTCACAGGATAGTAATATTCCTAGACATATACATGAGATATTCCAAAAAGGTCTGCCGGCAGATTTTCGATTGGTAGGAGCTACAACCCGAAATCCAAGTGAAATTCCCTCTGCCATAAGATCTAGATGTCTTGAGATATTTTTCAAAGCATTAAGTCAAGAGGAGATTATGACAATAATAAAAAAAGGCGCTGAGAAAGGTGGCTTTTCAATAGAACAGAGAGCTGCAGAACTTGTATGTGGCTATGCATCTAACGGTAGAGAAGCTGTAAATATGGTCCAGTTGGCAGGAGGACTGGCACTGACACAAGGGCGACACCAGATCAAGATAGAAGATATAGAATGGGTTATAAATTCTGGCAATTATAATAGGAGGCCGGAGAAATCCGTTTCATCTACCCCACAGATAGGCTGCATAAATGGGCTTGCTGTATATGGTCCTAATCTTGGTACTGTAATGGATATAGAGGCAGTAGCTATACCTTCACTCAAACGGAAGGGTATCTTAACTATAACCGGAATGATAGATGAAGAAGAGATAGGTTCGGATATGAAACGTCTTAAGAGAAAAAGTACTGCTCGAAGTTCTGTAGACAATGTTGTGACAGTTATGAAAAAATATTTAGACATTGATACCAGAGATTATGATATTCATTTAAACTTTCCAGGAGGCATACCAATAGATGGACCTTCGGCAGGTGTTGGAATAATTACTGCTATATATTCGGCTATTGAGAATATACCAATTGATAATACATTGGCTATGACAGGCGAGGTATCGATCCGAGGTGATATAAAACCGGTCGGAGGAGTACCCATCAAAATAGAAGCGGCTAGATTGGCAGGGGCGAAGCGAGTAATAATTCCTAGGGATAATTGGCAGGCTGGATTCAAAAATGATTATATGGACATTATTCCCGTGAACCGAATAGAAGAGGTAATAGCCCAGGCAGTGTACGATGGAAATGGTGACAAACCTGTAAAGACAAATGGACAAGATGACAAGTTGCTCAGTGCTTTAGGCCATTAATATAGAAAACCAGGTTAACCCCTGGTTTTTTTATATCTAGATTTATGTTAATATATTAATACCAACTAAAATATATATGAGATTCAGTAATTATTGTATAGGGATATATGTAGGGACTGGTTATACAAAGGAGATGATAGCATGACTGACGTAGCAAGAGACACCAGAGAGCTCCCTCTCCTTGCTTTGAGGGGTTTGACGGTTTTTCCCAATATGGTATTATATTTTGATGTTGGAAGGGATAAATCTATATCAGCGATAGAAAAGGCTATGGAGTCTGAACAAGAGATTTTACTGGTATCCCAAAAGGATGCTAAGATAGACGATCCTGATATAGAAGATATCTATACAGTTGGTACTATTGCAAACATAAGACAGGTTCTAAAATTGCCAGGTGGAACTATTAGGGTATTGGCAGAAGGCCTAAAGAGGGGTCAAGTAATAGAATATACCAAGTATGAACCACATTTTGAAGTGGTAATAGAGGAGGAATCTTTTGATTATAGCGAGGAAGTAATATTAGAGCAGGAAGCTTTGATGAGGAGTATACTAGATATATTCGAAGATTATATCAAATTGAGCAGTAAAGTATCGCCGGAGCTCCTTCTCTCTGTACATGACGAGGATACGCCTGGAAAACTAGCAGACATAATTGCATCAAATGTACTTGTGAAGACTGAAGATAAGCAGAGTATACTAAATGAATTAGATCCTGTGAGGCGACTAGAGAAGTTATATGGGATGTTGTCCAAGGAAATACAGATACTAGAGATCGAAAACAAGATAAATAAGAGGATAAAAAAACAGGTAGACAGTGTGCAAAAGGAATATTATTTGAGAGAACGGCTCAAGGCAATACAGAAGGAATTAGGGGAATATGATATTGTAACAAATGAGATTGATGAATATATGGATAAGATAGAGAAATCTAACTTCCCTGAAGAAGTATATGATAGAGTCGTAAAGGAATTGAACAGACTCTCCATGATGCCTCCTACATCTGCGGAGGGGTCAGTGATAAGGACATATATTGATTGGATATTAGAGTTGCCTTGGAATGAGGAGACTGAAGATAACGACGATCTAAAGAGAGCTGCCAAGATATTAGAAGAGGATCATTATGGACTTAAAGATGTGAAAGAACGGATTATTGAATATTTAGTGGTAAAGCAACTGACAGATGACATGAAAGGCCCTATACTCTGCTTTGTGGGGCCACCTGGAGTGGGTAAGACATCCATAGCAAAATCCATAGCAAGAGCCCTTGATAGGAAATTTGTCAGAATGTCCCTAGGAGGGGTCAGGGATGAGTCGGAGATAAGGGGACATAGACGAACCTACGTAGGGGCAATACCAGGTAGAATTATATCAGGTATCAGAGAGGCTGGCACCAAGAATCCTGTGTTTCTTCTCGATGAACTTGATAAGATGGGTAGTGATTTTAGAGGAGATCCTGCGTCGGCCTTACTTGAGGTACTAGACAGGGAACAAAACTCTCAATACAGGGATCACTATTTAGATCTTCCATTCGATCTATCAAAGGTAATGTTTATTACTACAGCAAATACCATAGATACTATTCCCAGACCCTTATTAGATAGGATAGAAGTCATAAGAATTGCTGGATATACTGAAGAAGAAAAATTAAATATTGGAATCAAGTATCTAATACCTAAACAATTAAAAGAACATGGCTTAAAGAAGGAGAATATTTTAATCTCCGATAATACTGTCTTGGATATAATAAATCATTATACGAGGGAATCAGGTGTACGAAATTTAGAACGGGAAATAGCTAAACTTTGTAGAAAGGCAGCTAGACGATTAATCGAGACAGGTCAAACTCATGTTAGAATAAGCGCTAGCAATCTAGATAAGTATCTAGGCATACCTAAATATCAACATAAAAAGGCACAGCTAGGTGTTGTGACGGGACTTGCTTGGACAGCAGTTGGAGGGGAGACTTTATCTGTTGAAGCCATTGTAATGCCAGGAACCGGCAAACTCAATCTCACAGGTAAACTAGGAGATGTGATGAAAGAATCTGCAAATGCTGGACTTAGCTATATAAGATCGAAGGTGAAAGAATTCGGTATTGATTCGCATTTTTATAAAAATACAGACATACATGTGCATGTGCCAGAAGGCGCCATACCCAAAGATGGGCCATCGGCAGGTATCACAATGGCTACGGCTATAATTTCTGCCCTTACCCAAATACCAGTTAAGAATAATATAGCTATGACTGGTGAAATAACATTGAGGGGTAGAGTATTGCCCATCGGTGGATTGAAGGAGAAGGCGCTTGCGGCACATAGAGTTGGTATAGAGAAGATTATAATTCCTATAGCAAATAAAAAAGATATCGAGGAGATACCTGATAGTATTCTAAAAGAGATAGAGATACTGACAGTTGAACATATGGATGAAGTGCTGAAACATTCCCTTGTCAGTATGCCAAAAGTTCGAAAGGGAAAGGATGCCATAGATAGAATCAGTATTTCAGCAGAAAATAGTTATCATATGGAGGATGTGATTACTTGATAAATATAAAAAATGCTCGCTATATAACTAGTGCTGTGGAACCAAGGGACTATCCAAAGGATGATAAGCCACATGTGGTGTTAGTGGGTAAATCAAATGTAGGAAAATCCTCATTTATAAATTGTATAACAAACAATAGGAAACTCGCTCATACCAGTAGTCAGCCCGGTAAGACGCGCACTATAAATTTTTATAACATAGATAATAAATTCTATATCGTAGATTTACCAGGATATGGCTATGCCAAGGTCTCAAAGCGAGAACAATTAAACTGGGGAGATATGATAGATACATATCTCCATGAGACATTCAATATAGCTGCCATATTTCATATATTAGATATAAGACATTCCCCCACCATTTTGGATAAACAGATGGGGAACTGGCTTGAATTTTATCAGTTGCCGGTTGTGGGAATTGCAACTAAGGCAGATAAAATAGGAAGGACTAGATGGAAACCACAGGCAGATCTCATAAGAAGGGAATTGGGTTGGTCACAATTTGTGCCCATTATCCCCTTCTCATCTACTACCACCCAGGGGAAAGAAAGAGTTCTTGAACTTTTAAATATCTATATCGAGAATTATTATGATGGTGAATAGCTTTCCCCTATTCATGGTTTTTTAGAATCCTCTTCTTCTTCCTCATTCTTTATGATTATTGTCGTACTACCCACATTTAAAACCTCTTCCCCCTTCTCTTTTTCCCCTTTGTTTTGGCATTCATCTTTATATGAAATAGTTTGTGGCATTGTAGTTTGACATCTTTTTTTCGTTATGAGCTGATGCAATCTTTCAATATCGTTAGCTTGCTTTTTTACTATGAGCTGCAGTTGATATAATTTTTTTTCGTATTGTGTAGTATTTTCATTTAGCTTATTTAATAGTGAATAGAGATCATCAAATTGAGTTATAAATCCATTTATCTGACTTTTAAGGTTTTTCACTTCTTTTGTCATCTCTTGTAGTTTGTCTGGCATGGAATGGTGGCGTGGACTGGATTTAGGGTTTATATCATCCAATACAAGATTTTCGTGGGTATAGAAATGAGGATAGATTTTTCCAAATCCTTTTTCATATTGAGAATAATAATCATCTTTAATAGTGACATGATGGAGGGGGAATATATCTTTTGCCATAATATCTTTTAGTTTATTGAACTTCTTTCCACCATCAGTAGAAATTATAGAAAATATTTTGTTATTTATAGCCCAAGCTATATATATATCACCATTTAAATGTTTAATTATGGGTGCTACAAACGGTTCAGGTTGGGCACTTAGTATGATCCTTTCATTTTTATCTTCTATGTAATAGAGTGTATGGGTATTATCCTGTATATTTATCCCTATGATATGTATTTTTTTATCATCATCAATACAGACTTGAATATTTTCTAGATATAAATCTGTTTTAAGTACTTGAGTTGGGTTGCCCCATATATATTCTTTAGCATCAAAAGTAGAGCGATATACAAATGTATTATTTCCTTTCCTATACGAGTAATAGAGATGCATGATATCCACTTTGTACCAATGGGCATATACTATATCGACATTGTCTTCAGAGGGGAAAGAGAGTATTTTACCTCCCTGCCAATTGAATCCATTTCCATAGTAGTGATAGACTATCTCCGTACTTTTCTCTAGTGTATTTTCTACATGGCATAGTATATGAATATGTTCTGGTTCAGACAAAGTTTTGAGGAATACAATATCTTGAAATCGAGAACGGATGGTAGATATTATGCTGTATAGCCACTGAATCCCATTCCACTGATAATATATGAGCTGTTTGGTGGCTGTATAAGCTACTATGTGTACTTTTTCATCTATGTCTACAGTTGTACTAAATTTCTTCACAATAAATTTATCGAGCAGTATGGGATTAGACCATTTATCATTTTGTTTTTTACTATATACTATGCGAGAATTATCATCGAAATATATATGCCAGAGGACTCCAGATGGACATTCTAATAGATATTCAGCACTCATAATATATCACCTCTTTTAAGACTCTACTTATAGATATTATAAAGATAGAATTTTTATCACCATTCATAGCACAAGATTATGGTTTGTGACATATTATGCAATAGAATACCATTATAAATTGAATGGTATTATGTAATAGCTTGGAAGGAGGTTAGTCCATGTCATTTTATTCATATAAGAATGAAGGTAATGAGCGTTGCCCAGGGCGGCTATGTTTTGATGGACTTAGAAGAATTACTGAAAGGGTATGTATACAGGTAAATAAGGTCTATGATTCATGTCTGCAACAGGAGACATTAGACAATGTTAGAATTATTGTCAAGGATATAACCAAAGCTTCATCAGGTTTTACTTCTCCTTTGACATTTTTAAGTTGTCGCAGTACTTCAGTTAAGGGCAAATTAGTAGGAACAAAGATAGAGCGAATACCTGAGCGACCAAATTTTGCAAGGGTTAGAACAAAGGTTGAAATACCTATCGAGGTATTCTTTGAAGATGTAAATGGTAAAAAAGGCTCGGGTTGCGCAGTAATTATAATCCCCAAAGATGTCGTGCTGTTTGTACCCGATGAATCAGTAATACCATTTGAATTAGAGAGTATTGTCAATGCAATATGTGTATCTGGGACATTTGTACCTGGTGATTTGGTAAGGTTTGATGTGGATCTATGTATTACAATAATTCTTAAGATAATTGCAAAAGTTGAGCTATTAATACCTGCATTTGGTTTTTGTGAGATACCACCATGTGAAGAATTTGCAGAAAATGTGTGCGATGAGTTCTTTAGATTACCCCTTTTCCCACCACAGCTTGAAGATATAAGACCCATGGAAAGCAGTGTAGAACCAGTACAGCCCATAATTCGAACAACTGAAATAGATTCAGAATAGTTAATGAGAGGAGCAGCCCCAAGGTTGCTCCTCTTATTAATGGTGTGTCTATGAGCAGAAATGTAATAAACAGAGATATAACGGTTCCAATGTGGTAAGAGGATGGCAAACTGTAAGAATATGGTCAAAAGATCCAAATAGATAGTGCGCTTATATCTATTTTATGATATAATAAGTGTTAAGCTTAAGATTCTACCTTTATAGGGCTAGATTTCTTTTATTTAATTATTCTAAAATCATATAGTTTTCTTAATTATCATATAAATAATTCAATAATAAGCGAATACATCTTGGCTATTGAACAAAGTATATACATTTGGGATAGAACGAAATTTAATTTAGACGTAATTATTATGAGGATTTAATTAAAGGGCCAATAATTCTAGTATCTTTCTTTTTAAATGGAAGGATATTAGGACTATTAGCCATCGAATTAAATCTGCATATTTACTATTATTCAATTTTCCATATACAATAGTTTCTTGCACAGATTGTAGAAAGGGTGAAAGAATGGATAAGCTAGTTTTAGGTGGAGCAATTGGCAATTGCGTTCATGTGGCGGGTGTATATGCTTATATGCAATTGGCAGAGAGTGTAGGTTATAGGACTAAATTTTTGGGTGCGGCAGTACCTCCCAAACAGATTGTGGAGGCTATAAAGGATTATGATCCTTATATTGTATGTGTGAGTTATCGATTGACTCCAAGTGCGCTTCATAGTATTTTAGAGGAATTTTTTAGTATGATAGAGGGACAGGAATTATATGATGATAGATTATTTTATTTTGGAGGAACTCCTGAATGTATAGACGTAGCCAAGGAATTTGAACAATTTAGCTACTTTTTTCAAGGAGAAGAACGACCTGAATATATACTTAAATCATTGCATGTAGATGAAAAAGGATCTAATTTTACTGGTATCCAAAGTCATATAAGTCTAGAAGGAGACCATGAAGATTTGAGCTCTATAAAGGAAGGAAATTATCGTCCTCTTATAAGGCATCATTTTGGTCTACCTTCTTTAGAGGAGACTATAGAGGGTATAAAAGAAATAGCCCTGTCTGAAGAGGTTGATGTAATCTCCCTTGCACCGGATCAAAATGCTCAACAGTATTTCTTTGAACCGGAAAAGATGGACAGGAGGCTTGATGGTACAGGAGGAGTCCCACTTCGAACGAGGGAGGACTTAGAGCAAATATATATGGCTACGCAATACGGTAATTGTCCTCGACTACGAATATATGCTGGTACTAGGAATTTACTAAAATGGGCAAAGTTAAGTGTAGAGACTATCAATAATGCATGGGGTACCATACCACTTTTTTGGTATAGTCAATTGGATGGACGTTCTGAACGTACGTTAGAAGAGGCAATAGAGGAAAATAGAGAAGTTATAAAATGGTATGGTCGACGCGATATACCTGTGGAAATAAATGAATCACATCAATGGAGTTTGAGGGAATGTTCCGATGTTATGGCAGTTGTGGACTTTTACATTGCAGCCTATAATGCCAAGAGATTGGGGGTAAAAAAATATATTGCCCAATTTATGTTTAACACTCCCCGCCTTACATCGGGGAAGGCGGATCTTGCCAAGATGCTGGCGAAAAAACAACTTTTAGATGAGTTAGAGGACGAAAATTTTATATATTTAGCTCAGGTGCGAGCAGGTCTTACGCATTTTTCCATAGATATGGATGTTGCAAAAGGGCAATTGGCGGCATCTACCTTACTTGCATTGGCTTTAAAACCTCATATTATACATGTAGTAAGCTTTACAGAGGCCGATCACGCTGCAAATCCCCAGGATGTAATAGAGAGTTGTAAAATTGTTCGGGGAGTTCTTAAAAATGCGTGGAGGGATTTTCCTGATATGACCAAAGATCCTGAGGTCATAGAGCGAAAAGATTACTTAGTATCTGAAGCAAAAGAAGTTATAAATAATATGGAAAAGTATTTTAAAGTCAGGTATGAGGATCCCCTTGCCCATCCTGAATGTTTAGCACAAATGGTTAGGTTAGGGCTATTAGATGCGCCCCATCTTAAGGGGAACAGTGCAGCCTTAGGTAAGGTGAGGACAATGCCGTTAAATGGTGGCTATGAATGTGTAGACATGGATGGCAATGTATTAAAGGACTCAGAGAGAACTAGGTATATATTGGACAGTGCAGATAGACACAAACTTATTTAACTGAAATTTTCTAATGATGTTAGGTTGAGGCAAGTTGAGTGCTGATGTTTTGATACTATGGACTTGACTATTTAGCATTTATTTTGACAAGTAGAGTTTAGGGGCAATTGTGAATAAGGAGGCGGGTTATATGAATATAGCTGTTTTAGGCGCAGGAAATTCAGGTTATGCTATGGCAGCACATCTTGCTTTAAGTGGACATAAAGTAAGGCTATGGAATAGATCATACTCCACTATAGCGGAACTTCTGAAGACCAATACCATCTACTGTCAAGGGGCAATTGATGGAGAGGCTAAATTAGATCTTGTGACAACTCATATGGATGAGGCAGTGGAAAATGCAGAGTTAATTCTAGTTACTACACCAGCTAGTGCACATGCAGATGTCGCGAGACAATTAGCAAAGCATATAAGGAAACCTGTCACCATAATATTAAATCCAGGTAGAACCTTCGGAGCTTTAGAATTTAATTGTGTACTTAAGCAATGTGGGTGTACAGTACAACCCATTATTGCAGAGACACAATCCATTATATATACATGTAGAAAAAATTCACCTATTTCTGTAATTATATTTACCTTAAAAAAGGATGTGCTATTATCTACTATTACAGCTAATACTAACAAAAATGTCATTGCCAATTTACCTAGTTGTCTGAGACAATTTTTTATTCCGGCTCAATCAATGATACAGACATCTATAGGTAATGTAGGGATGATTCTTCATTGTGCTCCTGCGCTTTTAAATGCAGGATGGATCGAAAATGAAAGAAATAGTTTTAAATACTATCATGATGGGATAACACCATCCATAGCTAGTTTTTTAGAACGGTTAGATAGTGAACGTATTGAAGTTTCACAGAGATTAGGCTGGGAAGTAGAGTCGGTGACAGAGTGGATGAAGAGGAGCTATGGTGCAGAAGGAGATACTCTATATAGTCGTATACAGGATGTGGAGGCATACAATATTATAGAGGCACCTTCTACTCTGCGACATAGATACCTATACGAAGATGTACCGTATGGACTTGTACCTCTAGAGGGAATGGGTGTTAGACTTGGACTGCCTATGGAAGTGACGGGTCTAGTTATTGATTTGGCAAATATACTTTTGGATATGGATTTTAGGAAAGTTGGACGGAATTTAGAGCAATTGGATATTATAATGCCTACAAGGCGAGTTATGAAAGGAATTTAGTATTGGATAATATGGAGGAGGGGATAGCCATATTATGGTTATCCCCCAATTTTGTTTGTCTATAATCATGGATAGATAACATATTGATAGCGTCATATATAAAATCAGTTTGGGAAAAAGCTAAATCTAAAAAACTGTGCAAATCCTTATATTCGCCTATGTTCTCGCTTTAATCTATATCATAAACCAAACTATAAATAAAAAAATTCAAAAAATGTTTTGATTATATCTAATATTTAGTTATAATAGATATTGTGTGAATAATCCTGTCACGCTATAGAGCGATGAAGTGGAGGTATGTTTTATGAGAACAATAGGTACACAGGCGAAGGGAATTCGTCTACCAATAATAAGAAAGGGCGACGATCTTGTTGAAATCATTGTAGAATCGCTCCTTGACTCATGTAAGGAAGGAGGATATTCACTAAATGATAGAGATGTGGTTGGGATTACAGAGGCAGTAGTAGCTAGGGCCCAAGGCAATTATGCAACCATTGATCAGATAGCAGCAGATGTTGCTAGAAAATATCCAAGTGGTAAAGTAGGCATTGTGTTCCCAATAATGAGCCGCAATCGCTTTGCTGTGCAGCTTAGAGGTATTGCTAAGGGCGTAGAGGAGATATATCTTCAGCTCAGTTATCCTGCTGATGAGGTTGGAAATCCTCTAATCACTTGGGATGATATCGATAGAGAGGGGATTAATCCCTATACAGATACACTCACAGAAGAGGAGTTTAGAAAATGTTTCGGAAGCTGTATCCATCCCTATACAGGTGTAGATTATATAGATTATTATAAAAGCTTAGCCGATAATGTCACCATTATTTTTTCTAATGACCCAAGGGCTATATTGAAATACACTAAAGATGTCTTGGTGGCTGATGTTCATAATCGAAAGCGTACTAAGCGTGTTCTAAAGGAAGGTGGAGCACAGATCCTCTATGGGTTAGATGATATATTGACAGAATCGGTAGATGGTAGTGGCTATCATCCCCAATTTGGGCTACTAGGCGCCAATAAGGCTACAGAGGACGATGTAAAATTGTTCCCAAAGGATGGTCAGATGTTTGTCAATAAGCTCCATACGAGACTCAAAGAAGAGACAGGTAAGAATATCGAAGTGATGATATATGGTGATGGTGCATTTAAAGATCCTGTGAGTGGTATATGGGAATTAGCTGATCCTCTAGTAGCACCGGCTTATACAGAGGGGTTACAGGGAACGCCTAATGAAATTAAGCTCAAATATTTGGCTGATAATATAGGTGGAAATATGACAGACGAAGAATTACAGAAGATCATAGAGGAGCGGATAAGGACAAAAGAATCAGATTTGATAGGTCAGATGGATTCACAAGGGACAACTCCACGAAGATTTTCTGATCTTTTAGGTAGTTTGTGTGATCTAGTCAGTGGAAGTGGGGACAAAGGGACTCCAGTTGTATTAGTACAAGGTTATTTTGACAATTATGGAATGGATTGATTTGCTATCTATCAAAGATCCATCAAAATGGTGGATCTTTGATGTTTTTAAATTTGTAAAGGATTGATATCATGTATAAAAAATGGAGGATTATACTTGAAAACTGTATATTGTTTACAGGCATAGAAAGTGGCGAATTAAATTCAATACTCGAATGTTTAAAGCCTAGAGTCGTGCAATATAAAAAGGATGAGATTATTGCCACTGAAGGTGATAGTTTTACTGAATTTGGTGTGGTGCTACAAGGTGGGGTATCTATAGTTAAAGAATCTGCATCAGGCAATAGAACAATTATAGGTATGTTTGAAGAAGGGGAAATGTTTGGTGAGATAGCGGCCTTTGCAGGTAAAGGGAAATGGCCTTCGACAGTTATTGCTCAACATGATTGTTATGTGATGTTTTTGCCACCTGAAAAGATTGTAGGGGAATGCGAAAAAATGTGTGTAGGTCACAGATTACTCATTGTGAATATGCTCAGGATTCTCTCCGGGCGAGCCATGATGTTAAATCGGAAAGTTGAATACCTAACAATCAAGACAATAAGGGGAAAGGTAAGCGCATATCTGTTGGAACAATACAAAAAAAATGAAAGTCTTATATTTGTATTGCCATTAAATCGTGATGAACTTGCAGAATTTTTAAATGTATCGCGACCTGCTCTATCTAGAGAGATGTGTCAGATGAGGGATGAAGGTATAATAGATTTTCATATGTCATCTGTGCGTATATCAGATATAGAATCTATAGAGGAAATTGTCCAGCGGTCCATATAAGACTATATGTAAAGACGAGCTATAACCTTATACACAAACTGATTTATACGCAGAATTAGGTAATTCATGGGATGGATAAAAGAACTCATCAATGGCTGCCCAACCTATCTTTACAAATTATAATTTTTCTTCACCTCCATCAGTCTTTATAATGGTCTGGGAAGAATAAAAAGGAGAATAAAAGTTATGATGATTAGAAACAGAGGATATGATGTTGTATTTTTCGATCTAGATGGGACAATTACTGATTCACAACCTGGTATTGTAAACTCAATATTGTATGCATTGGAGTCACTTAATATATACGAAGAGGATTTAGATAAATTGAATGCATTCATAGGACCACCCCTTACAGATTCCTTTAAAAAAATTTATGGATTCGATGATGATAGGGCTATTCTAGCTGTTGAAAAATATAGGGAGTATTATAGAGAGAAGGGCATATATCAAAATACATTATATGATGGAATTGACCATGTAATTGAAAGTCTATATAATGACTCTAAGATATTGGTATTAGTAACCTCAAAGCCCACTGTTTTTGCTAAGAAAGTATTGGAGTACCACAATATAAGTCAGTTTTTCAAGAATATAAATGGTAGTAACCTAGATGGAACTAGGGTCCATAAAGATGAGGTTATAGAATATACATTGGGTAATATGGGTTCAGTAGATAAGACCCAAATCATAATGATAGGAGACAGGAAGTACGATATAATTGGCGCAAAGCAACACAATGTAGACTCTATAGGTGTTCTGTATGGTTATGGCTCTCTACATGAGATAAAGTCTGCCGGTCCGACTTATACGGTACAGACTCCAAGGGATTTACTGCCTATAATATCTAAATAGATGGCTACATAAAATCGAATTTATATCATAGCCATAATTTTTTACGGAAACTCAAGTTAAATTGTATCATTTGACGTAAAAGTTTTCTAATGCTAAAATAAAGTCAATAGTTGCAATACCGATTAAATATTAAGTCATAATGAGGGGAGTTCAATATAAGATGTGTAAGATTAAGGGGGCGCAATTTATATCATCTATCCTCATATTGTCGATTATACATATTGTATGTTGTTGGACAGGCATAGGTGGCGCAGAACATGTATTGGCACAACCTATTGATAATTTTATTAAGCTCACAGGAAGTGCATATATACAACCATATGGAAATATAGATATAATGGATGCGAGCAATAGATGTGTAGTAGATGCAATGGGTTTACAAAATCGGCTAGAAGGTGTGAGCTTTGATATTGACAATAAGCCTGATAATATGATGCTGGTATATAGGGGACGTATACATATATATGGTGATATTCCTAAACAAGAAGATGAAAACACTTGGAGGGACCCTGCTACAGGAGAAATTTGGCTCAAAGCTCCAGCTTATTTGGGTATCATAGGTGAGAGGCGAGGTCTGGAAGGCATTCAAATGCGGCTTATCGACAAGAATACAGGAAAAGATTATGAGGATTATGATATAAAATATCAAATCTACACAGGAGATATGGGTTGGACAGATAAGGTATCAAATGGTAGATTTGCCGGTATTACAGGAATGGGATTGGAAGTCGATGCTATTTCCGTGGAAATTGAAAAAGAGAGGAAGCTCTCCACATTGTTAACATCGTCTAGATCTTCAAGACAATATATTCAGGACATAGAAAGGCAGATTAAACCATCGTCAGTTTTCGCAATGATTGCACAAGATTCTAAGATGTATGGCTCTATAAATGGGAGGATGATTGGAACAGTGAGCATGGGCTCACGAGCCCAGATTATACAGGATAGGAGCTATTTCTGGTATCAAATAAATGTAGACGGGAAAACTGGCTGGGTTAAGAGGGATGCCCTTCTAATTCCCCACGATCCACCTACAAATACACAAGAACTTACAGGTGGGCAACTTGAAACCTATGTAAATTATAAAAGGTTTAGCAGTTCTACTCCATATTTTATATGGGTAGATATAGATAGACAACTTACATATATTTTTAAAGGTAGTACTGGAAATTGGAAGCTAGAAAAGAAAATGCCTTGTGCTACTGGAAAAAATGAATCTCCTACCATTAGAGGAACTTTTAAAATTCAGGACAGAGGTAGATGGTTCTATTCGGATAGGCTACAGAGTGGGGCGAAGAATTGGATGCGATTTTACAATTCGTATCTATTTCATTCAATAGCTTTTGATCATAGGCGAAATATACAAGATGATACTTTAGGAGCGAGGGCAAGCGCCGGCTGTGTAAGATTGTCCATAGAAGATAGTGAATATCTCTATGAGACAATTCCAGAGGGTACGACCGTATGGATAAACTAGTATGAAGATTTTCTACGATTGTCCTTCAATCATAGGTTAAAAGGATATTATAAATAAGATTGCATAAATCTCATCTTTATTATAGTTTTTTAGTATAATAAAAGCTACAGCAATTTTTGCTGTAGCTTTTGTTATTATTGGTGCCGAAGGCGGGGGTCGAACCCGCACGAGGTTTGAGCCTCACAGGATTTTGAGTCCTGCGCGTCTGCCAATTCCACCACTTCGGCACATCAACTTGCGACATAGTCTATAATAGCATAATATTATCTATATTGCAATATTGTTTTCTAAGATTTTTATCTATATTTTTTGCAATTTTCATTACTTATTTGCAACATATTTGAGTTTCCTGCGTCTAACTATATAGAGGAGGAAGGTTCATGGGGTGTATATTATATAGAAAATATATATCAGCATATATAGATAATGAACTGAGCCCTAAAATGGGCAACAAAGTTGCCTCCCATATGGCCATATGTAATAGCTGTACAAGAGAATATGAAGAGCTCTTAGCTATGGAGAAAATGATGGCTAAATTGCCACAATATGAACCATCATATGGGTTTATGCAATGTCTTAAAGAGAAAATAGAGAAGGAGGAGAGGATTATGAGTAAAAAATCGTATAGGAAGAAAGTGTTGGTCGGCGCCGGCGCTGTTGTAGTAGCTGTTTTAATCATATTTATATCCATGAGGGGTACTAACATGACTAAATCTGATTCTACGCAGGAGATATCTTCTGGTAGTGATATGGGGATATCTAGTGAGAGGGCTGATATAGAAACAGAATCAGCGGCTGACCTAGATGCAGATATGGAATATGGTGAAATAGCGGAATCTGAGGAAGGGGCTATTGCTACAGATGTCTTATATCCAAAAGAAGAGGGGAGAAAACTGATAAGGTCTGCCAATCTAGTAGTTGAGACTTTGGATTTTGGCAGGACCATAGATGGTATAATGGCTAAAACTAATATGATGCAAGGCTATGTAGAGGGCTCAAATATACATGGCATACCTAAATATGGGAATAAAAAGAGTGATGCCAAGCGATGGGCAGATTTAGAAATTCGGATACCGAGCAAGAATTTTGAGAGGTTTATGGATGCAATTGGTGATGTAGGCCATATAATCAACAAGGAGACTTTTAGTGAGGATGTGACTGCCCAATATTTTGATACAGAGGCGCGCTTAAAATCACTTAAGATACAAGAAGAACGCCTACTTACCTTACTTTCAAAGGCTGAAAAACTTCAAGATATAATAGAAATTGAACGAGAGCTCTCCCAAGTTAGATACGAGATAGAAAACTATACGGGTACCCTCAAAAAATGGGATGCCTTAATCGATTATTCTAGTGTCTATATCTCAGTATACGAGGTAGAGACCTTAGAGACACAGGCTGATGCGAGCTTTGCAGAGAGGGTATCTGTTGGCTTTGTACGTTCAATTAATAATTTATCAAAGTTCTTTAAAGACATGTTTGCAATTATAATAATTGGATCGCCATATATATTGTTAGCTGTTATCTTAATATGGCTCATAAAGAAACTTTTCATAGATAGAAGACGAGATAAAAAGAAAACTGAACGAGTAGATAATAATGAGTAAAAAATATTGTTTAGTATGTTAAGTATGGTATTGTTATACGGCATGCTATTGATTAGTTTTAGATGTATCGGTTTGAGGTAGAAAAATTTAGGACACAGGCCAATGTGACAGTAGTATATAAATCTTAAAAGGAGGCAAATATTTGCCTCCTTTTAAATATTTAAAAAGCTTATTTACCTATAAACATCTGCACAAATACATATCCATATCTAGGGCTCTTACATACCCCAATTCCGACATGGGTAAAATTGGTGTTAAGAATATTCTTTCTATGTCCATCTGAATTCATAAGACCGACATGGGCCTTTTCCACATTATTATATCCAGCTAGGTTTTCCCCGGCGGCATAATATCTTATGCCAAAGCTCTTCATCATGTCAAAGGGACTACCATAAGTAGGTGAATTATGATCAAAATAGTTGTTGTCCACCATATCTTGTGCTTTTATATTGGCTACTCTTGCAAGCTCTTCATCAAATATAAGTGGATTTGCTCCGATTTTGGATCTCTCTTCATTTATGAGCTCTAGCATTCTATTTTGCTCATACGATAGTTCAGTCGCCTGCTGAGGATCCTCTGTTGGTTTGCTAGTGTCAACTGTATCGTCTTGGGGCTGTTCAACTATTGGGCTAGAGCTATCTTCCACAGGTGTTGACGGTTTTTCATCTTTGACTGTATCTTCTTGAGGTGTTTGATCCTTTTCGACCTTTTTTACACCATTTATGGGGTTTATGGAGTTCAAAAGTATAATACGCCAATTACCGCATACTCTCCAAGTTCTAATGGGCTGATACATTCTATAATATACTGATTGATTTCCACCATCTTGTGCACTCAATACAGCTGTATCAGCTTTAAAACCATTTCCTATAGAGACTATTAGTCCTAATATTACTAGGGATAATATGAGATGTTTTGTTTTAAAATATTTCATAAGTACCTCCTAAAGATTAATTATTAAAATTATTTAATTACGCGATTAAGTTTTGTAATAACATCTTAACACATCTGTAACAAACTTTCATTGTATAAAATATGGTAAAGTCAATACGTCATTGTTAAAATATGATATAATATGTGCTAAAGCACAAAAGAAATATAATTTAGGGAGTTTTGTCATGGATAATACATATGAAAAAATAAACAAAGATAGACTTATTATAATAGATGGTAATAGTCTTATGCATAGGGCGTTCTATGCCCTTCCTCCGCTGACCACTAAGAAGGGTGTGCAGACAGGGGCAGTATATGGCTTCACCAATATGCTGTTTAAACTTATAGAGGAATATGGCCCTAACTATATAGGGGTTGCGTTTGATAGGAAGGCGCCTACATTTAGACACAAGGCATATAAAGAATATAAGGGAACTCGTCAAAAGACTCCAGAGGATCTCATTCCCCAATTTGAGATACTAAAAGAGCTTTTAAACCTCATGGAGATTCCAATATATGAAAAGGATGGATATGAGGCAGATGATATACTTGGTACGTTTGCAAGAATATCTGGAGAGAAGTCATTGGAATGTCTATTGGTCACAGGGGATAGGGATGCGCTTCAGTTAGTAGATGATAACACAGCCGTGCTCATAACTAAAAAAGGAATATCAGATATACACAAATTTGATGCAGAAGAGGTCAAAAGAGAATATGGACTTTCGCCAGCACAAATAGTTGACATGAAGGCACTTATGGGTGATACGTCCGATAATATCCCTGGTGTACCCAGCGTAGGCGAGAAGACTGCAATTAAACTATTAAAAGCCTATCATACATTAGATGGTGTATATAAAAATGTAGAAAACATGAAAAGATCTCGTGTCAAGGAAAATCTTATCGAATACAAATCTCAAGCTATACTTAGTAAGGAGTTGGCGACCATATATAGGGATGTGCCCATTGATATAGATATATCAGAGTGTTGTTTTTCCATACCTGACTCATCAGAACTTCGTGACATGCTAATAGAGCTTGAGTTTAGCACAATATTGGAAAAGCTAGATCTAAGCATGGGAAAGACTATAGACGATATAAAGAATAAAGTGAGAGATAAGAAAACAATAGAGATATCTACAAAAGAGGAACTTAAGACATTTGTAGAGGATTCAAAAGAGGAAGGAAATGTAGGTATTCTTATCACTGAAGAGGTATTGAGTTTGGCCTTTGAAGAAAATTTGGTATATAGTATAAAGCTTTCAAAGGATCTTATAGAGCAGGGAATTGCTCTACACGATGCATTAGTTGCCCTAAAACCAATGTTTGAATCCTCTAAATTGGATAAGATAACTCATGATGGTAAAGAGTTGGTTATAAAGCTACAAAAGTTAGATATCAAATTAAATTCGTTGGCATTCGACATATCTATTGCTGCATACCTTTTAGATGCCACACAGGATAGATATGAGCTAAAACGGCTTATGTACGACTATCTACACTTAGATGTAGCCATTGTAGATGCGGCCGATCTACTGCTTTTGGCCCAAGCAATGAAAGCTGAGCTTGAGGATAAGGATATGTTAGAGCTATATAGGAATGTGGAACATCCCTTGATAGAAGTGCTTGCTAACATGGAAATAGTAGGTTTCAATACAGATAGGGATATATTAGTAAAATTGGGAGAAGAATTTGACGGTAAGATTAAAAAGCTCACAGATGAAATATACGAAATGGCAGGGGAAGAGTTCAACATAAACTCACCTAAACAACTTGGAGAGATATTATTTGAAAAATTAAAACTTCCAGTTATAAAGAGGACAAAGACAGGGTATTCAACTAACATAGATGTATTGGAGCAGCTACGTTCTCACCATCCGATTGCTCAAATGGTAATAGATTACCGTCAGGTTATGAAGCTTAAATCCACATATATAGATGGGCTATTAAATATGATAGATAGTGGAGATGGAAGGATCCATTCTAGTTTTAATCAAACTGTGACGGCAACTGGGAGAATAAGTAGTACCGAGCCAAACCTTCAGAACATACCCGTTAGGACGGATATGGGTAGACAGATACGCAAGGTGTTTGTGGCAAGTAGCCAGGACTATATATTGGTGGATGCTGACTATTCCCAGATAGAGCTCAGGGTACTTGCCCATATGTCAGGCGATCCTACCTTTATAGATGCATTTTTAAACAATGAGGATATTCATACTCGAACAGCTGCCGAGATATTTGGGCTACCCGTAGATGAGGTCACTGACAAACAGCGAAATGATGCAAAGGCCGTAAACTTTGGTATTGTCTATGGTATAAGTGACTATGGGCTTGCTAGAAATTTGAATGTGAGCCGTGATAGAGCTAAAGGGTATATTGACAGCTATTTTGAGCGATATCCAAAGGTGAAGGAATACATGAATAGGACAGTAGAACAGGCTAAAGAGGATGGATATGTGACAACTCTAATGGGCAGGCGAAGATATCTTCCAGAGCTCATGTCGAGAAACTATAATATTCGCTCCTTTGGCGAGAGGGTAGCTATGAATATGCCCATACAGGGGACAGCTGCAGATATAATCAAAAAGGCAATGAATAGCGTTCACTATGCACTTAAAGAAGGAGGTTATAGATCAAAACTCATACTTCAAGTGCATGACGAATTGATAATAGATACTTATATTCCAGAGTTTGAAGATGTGAAAGCAATTGTAAAAGAGGAGATGGAAAAGGCCATAGATTTGGTAGTCCCCTTGGTTGTGGATATTGGAGAAGGTTATAGTTGGTTTGATGCAAAAAGTTAAATCTGGAGGATGGACATGAGGATTATTGGTCTTACAGGTAATATAGCGTGTGGCAAGAGTACAGTTTCTAATATGTTAAGAGAATTAGGTGCCTATATAATAGATGCAGATGTGGTGGCAAGGAAGGTCATGAGAAGTGGTGAGCCGGCTTGGGAAGCTGTATATGAGCAGTTTGGCGATGAGTATATACGAGAGGACGGCGAGATAGACAGGGCAAAGTTGGGGGAATTGGTGTTTGAAAGTTCCCATGCTCTAGAGAAGTTAAATGGAATTGTACACCCCATAATAGTCAAAACTATAGAAGATGAATTAAATTGCTTAATAAGGGAAGGAAAGCATAAAGTAATAGTAATTGATGCAGCACTTTTGATTGAAACAGGTTGCCAGAGGTTGGTCGATGAGGTTTGGCTCGTTACTCTTCCCTATGAAGTACAACTTAAGCGTCTCATGAAGCGTGATAATTTAACTAAAAGAGAGGCAAAACAGAGGATAGAAAGTCAGATGCCCCAATATGAAAAGAAAGAGCATGCACATGTGATAATTGATAATTCAATGGCTATTGAATACACGAGAGAACAAGTTGAGCATATGTGGAATGAATTAAAACATTGACCAGGGGGTAAAGTATGAAGAAATTATTTAAAGCTCTGATTATATTCCTAGTTGTAATGGTAGCAATTATATTGATAGGCTATATATTGCGACAATCATCGTGGTATGGTAAGAGAACATATCCCCTAAAATATGGAGAATACATAGTAAAATATTCTAAAGAGTATTCTCTAGATCCCTGTCTGGTAGCGGCTGTTATATGGACAGAGAGTAGATTTAATCCGGAAGCCACATCGCCTAAAGATGCCATGGGACTTATGCAGATCACACCCCAGACTGGTATGTGGGGTGCTAAGACATTAGGTGTTGAGAATTTTGAGGTGGAAGATCTATACGATGTGGAACTAAATATAAGGGTAGGATGTTGGTATATAAAAACATTAAAACAACAGTTTAATGATGATTTGGAATTAGTACTGGCTGCATATAATGGAGGCAGTGGGAATGTGAGTAAGTGGCTAAAAGATAGCCAATATAGCAATGATGGAAAGACACTATATTATATTCCCTTTAGAGAGACTAGGGAATACGTTTCAAAGGTTATAGCTGCATATGAGCAGTATAAAAAACTATACGATATTGGATGAGAGGAACAAGGAGTATGAATGTGGATAGACAACTTACCATGCTGATGGTTATTATATTCATGATAAACTGCTTGTCGGGATGTGGAATAGTGCGATCATCTCAAATAGATACTACTCAGAATACCCAATATGGGGATGAGGATAGTGATGAGGATGGGGAGGAAGAGCTAAAGCCTGTAAGAGGTGGCAGTATAGCAATTCCTCTAGTCAAGGGGGATGTACTAAATCCCCTTATATCGTCTTCTAAAGATGTAATGGATATAAGTGGGTTAATATTTGAGGGATTGGTAACACATGATGATGAGCTAAGGCCAGCGCCGGCGCTAGCGGAGTCATGGAGTGTAACAGATGATGGCAAAACTTGGGCATTTAATCTTAGAGAAGGCGTAAAATGGCACGATGGTAGAGACTTTACTGTAGATGACGTGATATTTACAATAAACGCCTTGAGGTCTGGTGTATATGATACATATTATGCTCAAAATTTCAATAGAATTGACTGTATAGAGAGGGTATATTCTAGCGATAATAACACCCTATATATAAAGTTGAGGCATCCAGTAAGTTATTTTTTAGATTCAATGATTTTTCCTGTACTTCCTAGACATATATATGAAGGGGAGACAAAACTTAATAAGACAAAAAATCGGAAGAGGAGCAAAAAGAGCAGTATAGTAGACAATGATGAGGGTGAAGGAAGCCAAGAAGAGGAAGGATATGGAGACTCAATAGTACAATACATATCTGAGGAGAATGTCCCCCCCATCGGTACAGGCCCCTATAAGGTAGCCATGGATAAATATAGCGCGAATGAAGATTTCACGTTGGTAAAAAACGATAACTACTGGGATGAAGAGCCTTATATAGGAAAGATAGAGATAAAGGTCTATAATAATAGTGCAGAGGCTATAAATGCATTTCAGATAAGACAGATTGATGTATTAGATACCAATGTGGTGTTTGCAGAGACATATGCCCAAGATGATGTGAATTTATATAGGTATTTGACACAGAATTATGAGTTTTTAGCTATAAATCATCAAAACCCCATACTCAGTGATATACAAGTTAGGAAGGCGTTGGCATATGGAATTGATAGAAATAGCATAATAAAGGAGACCTATTTAAACAATGCAGAAGCTATTGATGCGCCTATTCCCTCAAATTCATGGTTATATGATGGGAGCTTTAGAATCTATGACTGTGATATAGATCGGGCTATAGAGCTATTAGAAGATGCTGGTTGGCATGATACGGACGGGGATGGTATTAGAGATAAGGAAGTAGATGGCAAAAAACTAGATCTGTCGTTTAAGCTGGTTACTAATAGTGAAAATGATCTGAGGAAGGACGTGGCAGAGGATATAAAGCGACAACTTGGTGAAACTGAAAATAAACTAGGTATACAGATAGATATAGAAATAGTACAGTGGGAAGAACTAAAAGAAGAGATAATACCCGATAGGGATTTTGATATACTCTTAACTGGCTACAATCTGCCAGTTATGCCCGATCTTGAATCCTTGTTTGCCTCATATAGTCATGAGAATTTTATGGGTTATAGTAGTGAAGAATTAGATGCCCTAATACTTAAGGCTAAACAAGGACATAGTGAGGGAGGTATAAAAGAAGCATATAGTGAGATACAATCTCATTTTACAGAACAACTTCCTGTCATAAGTCTATATTTCCCTACTTCATCTGTATTGATTTCCAAGAATATAGGAGGGAAGATATGTCCGAGGGAGCTAGATATATATAGGGACATACAAAAATGGTATATCACTGATAGAAAATAATTTATTCTCCTTGACAAAGAATGTCTATGTCTATATAATATCTTTGTGTCAGTCAAATTGTAGACAGCTTGTTCATTGCAATTGTAGAACTGCTCATGGGATTATTTAAGTTTATGACTAATTTTTAGTATAGACTTGAATAGTTATAGAAAACATATAAGTATGCGGAAGTGGCGGAACTGGCAGACGCAATAGCTTGAGGGGCTATCGCTCGTTAGAGTGTATGGGTTCGAATCCCTTCTTCCGCACCAAAGGTGATCTCATAGACATCAAAGCCTATATAATTTTATGTCTATGAGATTTTTTTATTTAAATCTTTTGTAATACTTTTGTAAAAGGTAGTGAAATTTCAGGCATAATATGTTAAAATAATAGTGGTTTTAAATATACGTTTCAGTAGTAAAAGATAAATTCCCTTATTTTAGTCAAAAAGGATAAGGTGATAAGGATGAATGATAAATACTTAGGGGTTATTCTTGCGATTACTATTGCGTTTCTTACAATCACTCTACCTGTATATGCCGAACATGAGGATGGTGAAATACTAAAGATATTAAGTGAAGGAGAAGAGGTTATAAATCTTCAAATGCGCCTTAAGGATCTAGGGTATTTCAACTATAAAGTTACAGGATATTATGGTAGTGCTACATTGGAAGCGGTGAAATACTTTCAGGAGACGAATGACTTACAGGTAGATGGTACAGTAGGCCCTGAGACAAAGGGTGTATTATATAATGATAGTGCCAAGAGATGTACAGTAATATCGAGTAATGTTGCCAACTTTCTACCTGCATCTAGGGGTGGGCGTTCTTCTTACGGTAAAATAGTAGATTGGTTTACTGAAGGCCAATATATATATCCTCGGGGTAGTGTGGCGAAAGTCATAGATGTAAATACAGGTAGGACTTTTAATATGAAACGTACAGGGGGAAGTTATCATGCAGATGTGGAGCCTGTATCTAAAGAAGGTAGCCAAACCATAAAAGAAATATGGGGAGGTTGGAGTTGGAATCGTCGTGCAGTTATAGTAGAAATTGACGGTGTAAGAATTGCTGCATCCATGCACGGAATGCCCCATGCTTATGATTGTATACCCGATAATGGTATGAATGGTCATGTGTGCATACATTTTTACAAGAGTAGAACCCATATCCATAATAGGGAAGATGCAGATCATCAAGCCATGGTACAAAAAGCTGCAGGGGAATAGATATGGAACACCAAATAGGTAAGATATTATACATAGTTAAGTACATATTGATTTTTATAATTCTTATATGCTCTATTATATCTATTATAACTGTACTACATTATGAGGATGGGTATTTAGCTCCTAGGGCAGATACTTATAATTGGCATAATCCCAATTTTAAATATATAAGTGTCAAGTCTATATCCCATGATTTAGCATATACAGATGACATATATGAAACCCCTCTAGATATATTGAAGGCAGATGAGGGCTTTGAGATAGTAAGTTATTCTAAAAATTGGACTGGAGAAGTTTTAAACGCTCTCTATAGGGAGCTATTGAAAAATAGGCATGGCTCAGAGATAGAATACTTAGATAGTATTATAGTATATCCTGATTCCCCCCCATCTGACATCTCGGGTGCCTGGGGGTCTTATAATACTGCATCGGAGGACATGGAATACATATTTAAAATTTCTCCAATATATGATGCTCAGCTGAGATTTTTTATGTCCTTCGAAAAGGGGCAGATATGTCTATACTATGGGGATTTAATCGATGACGTATCTCAAATGGCACGTACACTCAGCCATGAGTATGGACATCATTATACATTTCACTATTTTAGCAATCCCTATGATGAAAATTCTCTACACAGTCTTTGGGATGAATACTACGAAATAAGAGGTCTTAATGAATATGAACAAGTGAAAACAAAGATATCACTTCAAGAAGGGCAAGACTATAGGGATAACCATATGTGGTTTTTACATGAAATAGCTGCTGAGGATTACTGGTTACTCATGGGTTCTACAAGTTATAAGACAGTGAGAGAATATATGGACGTTGAGGCAGCACTACAGAACAGTATAGATGAATATGAATATAGCTGGAACATCGATTTTGATGAAAATACTATAAATGTATATCCTCAAGAGAATTATATAATTCCTCTTCCTCAAGAAGTTAAAGGCTTAGATACCTTTTTTAATTCTTTTATAGAACCAGAATATGAAGGGAAAAAAGATAGAGATATATGTAGACCTGAGCTTACATACATGAAAGTAGAAAACAAAAATGACTCTTACTATCAATTTGAATGGACAGATTGTGGCGCTGATAAAGATGCCCTATATACATTTGTGGGCATAGACAATGTGGGCAATATACTCTATCCCATCAAGACTGTGAGGGCGGGAGAACCTAGGGAGGCAAAGATAGGAAGGGTATCGTTAGAAACACTATATAGTATTTGGAGTTTAGAAGATGGAATTGCAGAAGGCAATAAATACTTTAGGTTATATGTCATATATGATGATGGCCATATGGTCAGTTCTGATCCTATATATATTGAGTTCGATTGATCTTTTTATTTAGTTTGATAAGGAAAATAGAGGCTAATATTATCCCTATTATGGAACATATGAGTTTTAATGCCATGTAGTTTATTATATAGAATGAAATGGAGATATTATTCGAAATGTTATTTTCCATATGCCAGATATATTTCCTATAGGGTTCGTCACTCTCTAAAATTTTATCAGCATTTGAATCTTTAACTTTGAGAGACGTGGTAAGAGAAATGGAGAGTGAGCTATTATCCGTTGAATCACTCAATTTGTCCAATAAGTCATTTGGCAACTTGTTTGTTGTATCGTATTTAAATATATTTTGTGTGTCGATAAGCCCATTAAAATGGACTATATTAAATATAAAAAAGTTCTCTTGAGTACACTTAACTTCATTGAATGGTGATAATTCTTTGTCTGTAAGTATATCTATGAGAGTTAGAAGTGATTCATCTATGCCACTAGAGGTTAGCACTTTTTTCCCCTGTATCGTCTTGGGGTCATTTTTTCCGGAATAAACTTTAGAGACATCAAACCCCTGCTTTTTCCAATAGTACTCGAGAGATTTTAATATTCTGTCTCTTTGGGAATCAGAATTCATATCATCTATTGCTACCTTATAAGATATTATAAGGGCGTCATCGTGTATTTCATAGTCTAATTCGGCGTTGGTACAACCAATCAAGGTCAATGCCAATATAGCTGTCATAATGGTTATAATCAGCATTTTAACATATATATTCATATCTCATACCTCTTATCTTAAAATTATATAAGTTCCAAACTTATTTTAAAGTCTTGAGATCCCTCATTAAGAATATTCCTGTCATTATGGTAGCAAATAGGTCTGAGACAGGTGCAGCCATCCAGATACCTTTGAGCCCAAAGTATTTGGGGAGTATAAGTATCATAGGGATTAGTATGAGTACCTGTCTGGATAAACTTAAAAACATAGCTTGTTTTGGTTTTCCCGTTGCCTGGAAATAATTAGAGCTTACAATCTGGAAACCCACAATGGGAAACATAAGTAAGAAAATGTGTAGACCTTCTGTACCTATATCTATAAATTTATTATTATTCTTGCCAAATAATCCTATGAGTTCAGGGCCAAATAATCGAGTTATTATAAAACCTGTAGTTACAACACAGGTAGCTGCCAATATGGCATATTTAAGTGCTTCTTTGACCCTGTCAAATTTTTCTGCCCCATAATTATAGCCTATGATTGGTTGGGCACCTTGATTTATGCCAAATACAGGCATGAGTATTAGCATGGATATGCTATTTATCGCACTTATGGCGGATATGGCAAGGTCGCCTCCATATTTACCCAGACTATTTAGCATTATTACATTTAATACGCTGGTTGCAACTTGCATTGCAAAGGGAGCAGAACCTATGGCGATTATGTCTCGTATAATGTGAGCCTTTATTTTGAGGTTTTTCCGACGAATCTTTAACATGCTCTTTCCAGCAAAAAAGTACCATAGCACCCATACTGCAGATGTCATTTGAGATATTACAGTGGCAATTGCAGCACCTCTTATGCCCATATCAAGTTTAAATATAAATATAGGATCTAGGATAATATTTAGTATGGCGCCAATCAACATAGTTCCCATGGCAATTTTAGGATTTCCCTCTGCCCGTATAAAATTATTCATAGTAAAACTAATACCTTGGAATATTGCACCAAAGAGTATGATTCTCATGTATTCCTTCGCATAAGGCATAACTGTACTACTTGCGCCAAAGAATCCAAGGAGAGGCTCAAGAAATATAAGTCCAAGTACCGATATGACGAAGTAGATACTTATTCCCAATATCATGGCATTTCCTAGAATCAACTCTGCCTCTTCTTCTTTCTTTTCTCCTAATCTAATGGAGATGAGAGATGTTGCACCAGTACCTATTAACATTCCAAAGGCCATCATTAGGGTATGTATAGGCAAGCCTACCGCTATTCCTGCAATGGCTAATGGCTCTACTCCTTGTCCAACAAATATTTTATCTACTATATTATATAGTGCATTGACGAGCATACCTACAATTGCTGGTGTGGCAAATTTAAACAATAGACGAGGAATTTTTTCTTCTTCTAATTGCTTTGCTCTATCCATATGTACCTCCTAAAATTACGTGATAAATAAAGTAAGAGCTAGAAAATCAACTTTATGAAAATGACTATCTTTAACCCCAAACCTATATAACGATTACTAAAATTAACAATAGTTATCCATAAAATTACTAAAATTTATTGCTTGCTCTTTTAATTATTGAATTTGAACAATTATAGTGGTATCTGATATTTGTTTTAAAAATATACCTAATTTGTATATATACTTTTAAAAATGCATACATTAGTTTAAATTTTAAATGGTTTATTAAAAAAAGTCAAATATCTAAATTTATAGTAAGATTTTGCAAAACAAATATAAGACTATTGGATATATTTAGATGCTTAGAGTTGGAGGTTTATACTAAAAAGTGAATGATATTTCATAGCATAGTCTTTCACTAACTTAGCCCATACTTAAAAAATTAGGTAGAATAAATTTAGATAGGTGCTGGCACAATAAATAAAGGTGATTATATGAAAAAAGTCTGGTCGAAGGTGTTTGCAGGAGTTTTGGGATTTTTGACAGGTATATGCAATGGATTATTTGGCGCTGGTGGTGGTATATTGGTTGTTCCTACATTAATACATTTTATGGGGTTACAGGCCCATGAGGCTCATGCAACTGCACTGGCAGTTATTTTGCCCATATCGACTATAAGTGCTATAATCTATTACAAAAGTGGAATATATGTTTGGGATATAATATATAAAGTAGCTATCGGTGGTATTTTAGGTGGAGTAATAGGTTCCAAGTTGCTCGACAATATATCACCTTTTTGGCTCAGAAAAACATTCTCCATATTTATGATATTAGCTGCTTTAAGGATGATTCTATAGATGCTACTCATACTGATCGGCATTATTGCAGGTATAATTGGAGGTATGGGGATAGGAGGTGGGAGTATACTTATTCCAGCCCTAATTTTTTTTGGGCACACCTCTCAGAAGACGGCCCAAAGTGTAAATTTAATGACTTTTTTACCCATTGCAACTGTGGCATTGATTATTCATACGCGAAGGGACAGGGTGAGATATGCTACCGCCTTATTTCTTATTGCTTTTGCTATGGGGGGTGCAATTATTGGTTCTAAATTGGCAACAGTTATGGATGCTAATTGTCTTAGACGACTTTTTGGTTTTTTCCTTTTTACTATGGGTCTATATGAATTTTTTAGGAAGGGAACTTGAGATGCCCTAAAATCGACATCAATACACCACTCTATTTGATGAGAATTCTATTATGTCACAAATCAAAGCTTGTTTTCTTAAAATCAAAGCTTTTTTGATGAATTTATGTTATAATTAATAATTGATATATATTATAAATTTAATAGAACCTGACAGCCTTTTTGCAAAAAGGCTATTTTCATTTATGGGGAAAATTGATATTTTTTTCACAAGAGAAAAATGTGACTATATTTTCATTGGTCAACTCATAGATAGGGATTTACACTATATGAATTTGACCCATTTCATAGATAACTCCAGATTATCTATGTATAGTTAAAACATTTAGAAAAGGAAGGTGTATATGGTGGGATTTGACATACTCAGCTTTATAGGGGGTATACATCCACCCTACTGCAAGGAGAGCACAGAAAAGAGGCCAATAGAGAGGCTAGAACCACCAGGAATTGTAGTTATTCCCTTACAACAGCATATTGGCGCACCATGCGAAGCAGTGGTAGAAGTGGGTGAGAAGATAAAAAAAGGTCAAAAAATAGGGGAGTCAAAGGGTTTTGTGGGAGCCCCCATACATTCTAGTGTTTCAGGGGTTGTAAAATCAATAAGTAAAATGCCCCATCCTACATTGGGAGAATGCATGGCCATTACAATAGAAAATGATGGTCTTGAAGAACTTGACAATTCTATACAAGGAGAGAGTTTAGACTCCCTATCATCGAAAGAGCTAATAGAGGTTATAAGGGAGGCTGGTATTGTCGGTATGGGTGGTGCCACATTTCCAACCCATGTAAAACTCTCACCTCCTCCTGGAAAAGAAATAGATACTGTCATATTAAATGGTGCAGAGTGTGAACCATATTTGACAACTGACCATAGGCTCATGGTTGAGTATCCAGATGATATTATATATGGGCTGAGGGCAATAATGAAGATCCTCAATGTGAAAAGAGCTTATATAGGTATTGAGGATAATAAACCCGACGCCATAGAGAAGATGAAAGGGGCAGTAAGCTCATATAGGGATATTGAAATAAAAGTACTCAGAACGAAATATCCACAAGGTGCTGAGAAACAACTTATTGAAGCTATTACTAAGAGACAGGTGCCATCTGCTGGCTTGCCAATGGATGTGGGCGTGATAGTAAACAATATAGCTACTGCAGCTGCAATATCCAGGGCAATAAGAGAGGGTATGCCTTTGATAGAACGGGTGGTGACTGTGACCGGTGGAGGTATCAACGAACCTAAGAACTTACTTGTGCCAATAGGAACACCTTTTTCCTATATAGTGGATATGTGTGGAGGCTTTAAAGAAGATGTGGCTAAGGTTATAAATGGTGGGCCAATGATGGGATTAGCCCAGTATACATTGGATGTACCTGTTATAAAGGGTACGTCAGGTATTTTGCTATTTACCTCCAAAGAGGTAAAATCCCACGAGGAGGGTCCTTGCATTCGCTGTGCAAGATGTGTGGATGTGTGTCCAATGAATCTTATGCCACTTATGCTCAATGCCTATTCTAAAAATAGATCCTATGAAGATTGTGGTAAATTGCATGTGCTTGATTGTATAGAGTGTGGTTCATGTTCTTATATCTGTCCGGCTAAGAAGCCCCTTATGCAAAATATTCGAATAGCAAAAAGAGAAGTAATAAATATGAGAAAGAAACAGGCTAAGGCAAACTAATGTATAGGATTTGGGAGGGAGAATTTAAATGAATCAATTGATCGTATCCTCGTCGCCTCATATAAACTCAGATGAGACTATAGCTAAAATCATGAGGGATGTGGTTATAGCCCTTATACCTGCTGGTGTTGCAGGGGTATACTTCTTTGGTGCTAGGGCTCTGCTGATAATTGTAGTATCAGTTGTGTCGGCAATACTTACTGAATGGGCTATGCAAAAACTATATAAAAAGCCGGTTACTGTAGATGATTGGAGCGCCGTTATTACAGGTATTCTGGTTGCCTATAATATGCCTCCAACTGTGCCGCTTTGGTTGCCAGTGATAGGCTCTGTAATAGCAATTGCCATTATAAAACAAGCATTTGGTGGACTTGGACAGAATTTTATGAATCCGGCATTGGGGGCAAGGGCAATACTACTTGCATGTTGGCCTGTCCATATGACCACATGGGTAGCCCCAGGGCCTGACGCAGTGAGTACTGCAACTCCACTGGAGATATTGAAAAGTGGGAATATACAAAATGGACTTCCTACATTATGGGAGGCATTCATAGGAAATATAGGAGGATGTATAGGTGAGACATCGGCCCTAGCTCTAATAATAGGTGCAGTATATCTTCTATATAGAGGAGTTATAAATTGGCGTATTCCCATTAGCTATCTAGGAACTGTGGCTCTGTTTACATGGATATTTGGAAAGAACGGTTTTTTTACTGGGAATGGTATCTATAATCTGTTTGTTGGAGGACTTATATTAGGTGCGTTCTATATGGCTACTGATTATGCCACGTCACCTGTTACTCCAAAGGGGCAACTAATAATGGGATTTGGGTGTGGCATTATTACGTCTATAATACGTATATATGGTGGATACCCAGGTGGTGTCACATATGCAATTCTCATAATGAATATCGTTACACCCCTTATAGATAGATATACCATGCCCTCAATATATGGGGAGGTGGAGGAGAATGTCTGAAACATGGACTCTAGGCCTCAAATTATTGATTATAACGGCTGTGGCAGGATTTATATTGGGTTTTACAAATTACCTGACTGAACAGCCAATTATAGAGCAACGTATCCAGGCTGATATGGAGGCAAGATTGGCAGTACTTCCATCTGCTGAAGAGTTTGAAGAGATGCAGATAGAGGATATAGCAGATGAAAAGGCTGAGATAATAGAGCTCTATACAGGCACGGATGCTGCCAATAAAATAGTGGGTTATACCTTTAAGGTATTGACGAAGGGGTTTGGCGGTGATATGGAAGTTATAGTAGGGATTAGCTCTGATGGTCAGGTGGATGGTATAAGGATTGGAAATCATAGTGAAACTCCAGGACTAGGTGCTAATGCATCAGATGAGAAATTTACGGAACAATTTGTTGGAAAGTCAGTAGATGGACCAATAGAGGTAAGAAAGACAGGTTCTTTAAATGAAAATGAGGTTCAAGCTCTTACGGGTGCTACTATAACTTCAGAATGTGTAAGTGATGCTGTAAATTTGGCCATTGATTATTATAATGAAACATTGATTGGGAGGGGGATGGACAATTGAAACTACGGGAGGTCTTTACAAACGGTATATTTAAGGAGAATCCTGTATTTAAACTAGTTATAGGCATGTGTCCCACAATTGCTGTAACAACTGCAGCCATAAACGGGATAGGCATGGGCCTTGCTACGACTTTCGTACTTATTTGTTCTAATCTGGTGATATCGTTACTCAAGGATTTTATACCAGAGAAGATTCGGATCCCGTCTTATATTGTGATCATAGCCACATTTGTCACTATGGTGGGTATGATAATGGAGGCGTATCTCCCTGAGCTATATGATAATTTAGGTATATTCATACCTCTTATAGTTGTTAACTGTATAATACTGGCGAGGGCAGAGACTTTTGCATCTAAGAATCCTCCAATACCATCTATGGTGGATGGATTGGGGATTGGACTAGGATTTACCCTCTCTCTTACCATACTGGGCTCTATAAGGGAAATATTAGGATCTGGGACATGGTTTAATATGCAGGTAATGTCTGATTCGTATGAGCCGGCGCTTATAATGATATTGCCTGCAGGGGCGTTTATCACATTGGGGATTCTAACAGGGCTCATAAATAGATTTACTACAAAGGTTGATTAAAGGGGGATAATAGTAATGGAATATTTGAGCAAACTTATACTTCTATTTATAAGTTCTGCCTTGATAAATAATATAGTTTTATCAAAAACTCTTGCCATATGTCCATTTTTAGGTGTTTCAAAGCGCGTGGATACTGCATTGGGGATGGGGATGGCAGTTACATTTGTAATTGCCATTTCATCAGTTATAACATATATAGTACATTATGCAATACTTGTTCTCTTGGGGATAGAATATATGCAAGTAATTGCATTTATATTGGTTATAGCGACATTGGTTCAATTGATTGAAATGATAATACAAAAGACTAGCCCTACATTATATAGTGCACTTGGTGTATATCTCCCACTTATAACTACCAACTGTGCAGTATTGGGTGTAGCAATAATGAATATACAAGAAAACTATGATCTGATACAGACACTTGTAAATGGTATAGGTGTTTCACTTGGATTTACTCTTGCTATAGTATTGTTTGCAGGAATAAGGGAGAGATTAGAGTTGTCAGATATACCAGCACACCTTCAAGGTGTTCCAATTGCGCTGATTACAGCAGGACTTATGTCTGTAGCTTTCATGGGATTTCAAGGTCTTATAAAGTGAGGGGGAGGGAAGTATGATAGAGAGTATACTGTATCCTATATTGACATTGAGTGGCATGGGTTTACTCTTTGGTGTAGGCCTTGCTCTTGCATATAAGAGGTACGAGGTAAAAGTCGATCCTAAAGTAGAGGCTGTACGAGAGGTTTTGCCGGGGGCAAACTGTGGTGCGTGTGGCTACCCTGGATGTGATGGGTTTGCATCTGCCGTTGTAAATGGAGGTGCTTCACCATCTGGTTGTCCTGTAGGTGGAGCGAAGGTCACTGAGGATATATGCGAAATACTTGGTGTAGAGGCAGATGTGGGAGAAGATATGGTGGCCAAGGTACTCTGTCAAGGTGATATGGATAGAGCGAAGGATAAATTTATATATACTGGGGTGGAAGACTGTGCGGCAGCTTCTATGTTGAGTAGTGGACCAAAGGCTTGTAGTTATGGTTGTCTAGGTTTAGGAAGTTGTGTTAAGGTCTGTCAATTTGATGCCATCCATATAGATGAAAGAGGTATAGCAGTAGTGGATGTGGATAAATGTACTGCCTGTGGACAATGTGTCAATGCCTGTCCTAAGGGACTAATTGAAATGGTACCAAAGAAAAGTTTTGTCCAAGTTATGTGTATATCTAAGGATAGGGGTAAAGATGTTAGAAAATATTGTGATATAGGTTGTATAGCATGCCGGATATGTGTGAATGCATGTGAATTTGGTGCCATAGAGATAGAAAATAATATAGCCAAGATAGATTACGACAAATGTACAAATTGTATGGTATGTGCAGAGAAATGTCCTACAAATGCAATATATGCAAATTTTGAAAGAAGGAAACGGGCTTATATAGATGCGGAGAAATGTATTGGATGTACAATATGTAGTCGTAATTGTTCTTTTGATGCAATAGAAGGTGAGAGGAAAGTCAAGCACACAATAATTGACGACAAATGTACAGGTTGTGGAGTATGTGCTAGTAAATGTCCCACAGATGCGATAACCATGGGGGACAGATAAAAATGCAGAGGTATAAATGTAGTGAAAAAATAAGGGGAGAGGTATACTCTCCCCTCTATATGGACGGTAAAGATGTTCACGGCACATATTATTTTGGTGATGTACTAGATGTATTAAAGGTATTAGTATCCAAATATGAAGGGAAGGTCCAACTCATATATATGGATCCTCCTTTTTTTACTGGACAGGTATTTAGATACCAACAGCGCGTAGGTGAGGGAGGATGGAAAGGGGACAGGGATCGAATAATATCCCACATTGCATATATAGACAGATATGACAGGGAAGAGTTTTTTGCCACTATGAAAGAGATATTTTCATATGCGCATAAACTACTTAGTGTAGATGGCTCCCTATATGTACATATAGACTATAGAACCAGTGCATATCTCAAGGTAATGTTAGATGATATATTTGGAGAAGAAAACTTTTTAAATGAGATAATATGGCATTACAAGAGCGGGGGAAGGGCAAAAAAATATTTTAGTAGGAAACATGACAATATATTATTCTATAGAAAATCTAAAGAGTATTATTTTGATATTGAAGCTGTGGGTGTTCCTAGAGGAACCGATAGGCGTAACAATATGAAAAAGAATATTGATGACGATGGTAAGGTATATTGGTCAATAAAATCTGCTGGCAAGGAGTATAGATACTATGCTGATGATAAGATATATCCTAGTGATGTATGGGATGATATACCTCATCTTCATCAAAAAAATCCCGAGAGAACAGGTTATGATACTCAAAAGCCAGAGGCATTACTTGAGCGAATAGTTTTAGCCTCATCCCGACCAGGCGATATTGTGGCTGATTTTTTTGCTGGTTCCGGTACGACATTGGCAGTAGCCCAGAGTAATGGTAGGAGTTGGATAGGAGTAGACAATAGTATATTTTCATTACACACTTGTCGCCGACGTTTGATCGTAGGCGATACTCCTAAAGAGGCTGAATTTTTATATTGTGGGGACAGTGAGCATATTAATGTAATAGAGAGGGAACTTTTTACTGGTTTAAGATCAGATGAAGATGATTATATATTTCACATATCTGATTTTGTAGAGGATGTGGACATAATCGATTTTTGGAGTGTAGGATATGTAAAGGATGGCATATATAATGGAGTCAGTCATAGTATGAGGACTCAATATTCGCCAGATATATCCATGACTCTTGTATCGAAAGCAGGGGAAGGTAGGCCATGTGTCCAAATTGTAGATGTATATGGACATCAGACTTTTTATAAAGAAAAGAGGGAGTAATTACTCCTCTTTCAAATTGATATCGTATTTGTTTGTGATATTTCCAATCTCTCTAGCTCTCTTTATATTTCCCTCTAGTCCTGTCCAATAGTGGAATGTAGATATAAATTCATCGTACGCACTCTTATCCCCTAGTATGTCAGAGGTAAGGATATCTTTATCTATTCTTCGTCCCTTCAAAAAAAACACCTCCCTTGTACATATTATGTACAAGGGAGGTGTTTTTTATCCACATTTATATATCATTGATTTGAATAATTTTCATCTAACTCTATATATTTCAGCTATTCAAGTTTGCTCAGTTCAGCATCGGGTTTAAGGGGTTCTGATATATCCATGTGTCCGGCTAGACTCTCTGTGATCTTCCCATCGATCAATATCTGAACTGAATCGATATCAAGGTCAGGATTTAGTGCAAGGGTATTTACTATAGAGTATAATGTGTGTATTTCACCTGTACTTCCACCCCAATGATTTTCCTTAAGTTCTTTACTAAAGTTTGCATATGCTATATTATCTTTAATTTCCACATCGATTAATTTTGTACCATCAGGTATTGTCTTTCTATTTGCATCGTCCTGTGGACCATCTATGAGGGCATTTAAAAGAGCTTCAGGGGTCAACTCATCAAATTCTCTCTCTTCGCCATTTAAGTATTCGGCATTTTCGTCACTAAAATATAAAATGGCTTTGACCTCTTCGTTACTAGTTTCTTCTTCAGTGTCTTCCTGCTCTTCGTTAGATTTATCTTCATCGTCTATAGTTTCTATCTCATCATTGCCTTTTTCCTCAATATCCTCTTTATCTTCTTGCTCAATAGCATCGTCATTTTGCCTAGGTGAATCATCTGGTTCTTGAGTATTATCGACGCTAGCACATCCTATCAATCCCAGTGCCAATGTGGCTATCAGGATATAGGTTACTATTTTCTTCAATTTTATACCTCCTTTAATTTGAGTTGATGCCTTATGTAAGAGATTATATACTAATAATTTTACACAAGTTTTACTGCATTATAACATTTAGATTAACTATTTCCAAATTAATGGTTGCTTTGAGTTTTGGCAAAAATTCAAGTTGAAGCTGTATAACCTTAGATATGACAACTTTACAGTATTTTTAAACTATTTATCTGCCAATATCCAGCAAGAAAGACGCAGAGGTTCAAAAAAGTGATTATACATTGAATTTTTGCTAAAAATATGTAACAATATACTATAGTAGTGAAAACAAAAGTGAAAATCGGAGGTAATAATATGATGAAAGCTGATATAGGTGTATTCGGAGGTTCTGGATTCTATTCACTCATGGAAAATGTAGAGGAGGTAATAGTGCCTACTCCCTATGGGGCACCTAGCGATAAAATAGCCATTGCAGATATAGATGGTAAAAAAGTGGCATTTTTACCACGACACGGAAAAGAACATCAATATCCACCACATAAGATACCTTATAGAGCTAATCTATATGCTATGAAGAAACTAGGGGTAAGTCAGATAATAGCACCTACTGCTTCAGGCAGTTTAAAACCAGATATAAAGCCAGGGGACTTTGTTGTGACCGATCAATTTGTAGATAGGACTTGGGGCAGAGAGGATACATACTATGATGGCCCAGAGGTCAGGCATATAAGTTCTGCCCATCCATATTGTGATAGATTAAGGAAATTGGCATTAGAGGTAGGTCGTGAGCAAGGCGTTACAATCCATGATGGAGGTACTGTAGTTGTAATTCAAGGCCCGCGTTTTTCCAGTAAGTCGGAGAGCCGATGGTTCAGTGGTATGGGATGGGATGTAATAAATATGACCCAATATCCTGAAGTCATATTAGCTCGAGAGCTTGGTATATGTTATATGAATATTGCTCTTATAACCGACTATGATGCAGGTTTGGAAGGTAGGGAAGATATTCTTCCTGTTACAGAGGAGGAAGTCTTAAGGGTATCTAAGGAGAACAATGATAAAGTAAAAACATTAATATTTGAAATGATAGACCGTATGGACACAGATATAGATTGTGATTGTGATATGTAGCAAAAAACATTGTAATGGATGGGAGGAATTCTGTGTATACTCTAAAATGGCAAGATGATAGACTCTATCTCTTAGATCAGACCAAATTACCTATTGAACATGTGGATATTGAGTGTAACACATATGAAGAAGTAGCCGATGCAATACGGTATATGAAGGTGAGGGGAGCGCCGGCCATTGGAGTGACAGCTGCATATGGCATTGTACTTGGTGCAATGGAATATATGGGGGATAGCGATGAGGCATTTTTAACCCATATGGACAGAGTTTCTAGGGTATTGGCAGATACTAGGCCTACAGCTGTAAATCTTTTTTGGGCAATTGAGCGCATGATGTTAGTTGTACACGATAATAGGGATAAATCTTTGGATGAGGTAAAGAACTTACTCTTAGATGAGGCCCACAAGATAATGGAAGAAGATATTGAGTCAAATAAAAATATGGGCAAATTTGGCCAGGAGCTTTTAAAAGATGGCGATGTAATACTCACTCACTGTAACGCAGGAGCCCTTGCAACAGCAGGTTATGGTACTGCTTTAGGAGTTATTAGAGCAGCAGTAGATGCGGGTAAAGATATAAAGGTATATGCTGATGAGACAAGACCCTATCTTCAAGGGGCAAGGCTTACTGCGTGGGAGCTTATGGAAGATGACATTCCAGTGACCCTCATAACAGACAATATGGCAGGTTATTTCATGCAAAAGGGGGCAATTACTGGCGTAATTGTAGGTGCAGATAGGATCGCAGCCAATGGTGATGTGGCAAACAAGATAGGCACATACAGTGTTGCCGTACTAGCAAATGAAAACAAAATCCCCTTCTATGTTGCAGCGCCTACTTCCACTTTTGATCTCACATTGGAATCAGGGGATAGAATTCCCATAGAGGAACGAGATCAAAAGGAGGTAACTCATATACAGGGTAGACGTATTGCGCCCTATAATGTAAAAGTTAAAAATCCGGCCTTTGACATAACTCCCAATAGATATGTAAGAGCTATAATAACAGAGAAAGGTGTAGCATATCCACCTTATGATGAAAGCTTAGCCAAACTTCTAGCAAAGAACTAACAGGTTAAACACCTCTTAAATAACGCTTTTTTAAAAAAGCGTTATTTTTTGCTTATAAAATTTGCTTACTTTGGCAAACTATTATAGGAGGTGAATTAACCATGAAAAAAAATAAAAGATTGATCTTGTTTTTAGTAAGTGTGGTCCTATTGATTGCCATTATTGTTGGATGTGCTCCAGCTGAAAGAAAGGACGAAACCCCGACGCCTAAAGAAGATACAACACCAAATGATACAACACCAAAAGATACGACCCCAGATGGCACGACCAAGGATGAAGATACTAATCAAGACAAAGATACTACGACAAAAGAGACGCCGGATACAACTACTAAAGATATGCGTAGTGAGGATGCAAAGAAGATTGCCGATACGGTAGCAGATCTAGAAGAGGTAGATTCTGCTACCTGCGTCATAACGGATGATACCGCCATGGTCGGTGTACAATTTAGTAAGCAATACGAAGGCGAGCTTACAGATGAGATAAAGAATAAAATAGAGGATGTGGCTAAAGATACAGATAAGGATATCACCAAGGTAGTTGTTACCGCCGACCCTGATCTGTATAAACGCATTGAGACCATAGGAAAAGATATTGGTGAAGGTAAGCCCCTGACAGGCTTTAAAGACGAGATAGATGAGATATTAAATAGAATACAGCCTAAATAATTTAGAGGGGCTCTCCCCTCTAAATTATTTTTGGGGGTTGTTTGGCTGAAAAGTTAAATTCTAAATACGAACAATTATATTATAAATATTCAATTTCAATACTAGAAATATTAATCTCTAAGCTTGAATAGTAATATGTATGGCTGCATTAGTTTAGTCCTTATAAGTGGTGGCTATAAATTATATTGATTGTTCATGAAAGATTCAGTATAATTTGTGCATTCTTAGAGGTTTTTTTCATATTATAACGAATACTATATTGGACATAGATGCAAAATTGGCCAAGTTTAAACTGGAGTATAAGCTCCTTTAGCTTGACTACTTTTAAACATAGAAGGAGGTTTAACAATCGATGGAACTTGAGAAGATGAATATAGGACAGGGTATAGATTTATATATATTGCCAACTGACAAGTTTAAGACAGTATCTATAAGCTATTGTTTTCATAGAGATTTAGATGAGCATTATACTTATAATGCCCTAGTACCAGCTGTTATAAGGAGAGGTTGTGAAGGTTACGAGACCATACGTGAAATTGAGAGCTACTTAGAGCGCCAATATGGTGCCATATTTGATGTGGGTATACAAAAAAAAGGCGAACGACATATACTAAGGTTTTCCATGGATATTGTAAATGATAGTTATATACCCCACGGTGATACAGATGTAGTGGCACAGGCATTTTACTTCTTAAATCGGGTCATAACCAGGCCTGTAATGGACGATGGAGGTTTTAAGGTAGAATATGTGGCTCAGGAAAAAGAAAATTTAAAAAATAGGATAGAAGGCCTTATAAATGACAAGATGACCTACAGTATAGAACGATGTATAGAGCTAATGTGCGAAGATGAAAAATATAGTCGCTACGTATATGGTAATGTAGATGATATAGCCAATATAGACAATATGAACTTATATGATGTATATAGGGATATACTATCTACTAGTCCACTAGATATATTCGTAATAGGCGATGTGGATAGCTCTAATATAAAAACACTGCTCGAGAATAGTCTGAATTTGGAAAGAGGTGCTATAAAGTCCATCCCCAAGACTATCATAAAAAAGTCAGGCATTGAGCCTAGAGAGTACATGGAACATATGGATATTACGCAGGGTAAACTTAATATAGGATTTAGAACTAATACTTTGTTTACTGAAGATGATTACTACCCCCTTGTAGTATGTTCTAGTGTTCTTGGAGGTGGTCCTCATTCTAAATTGTTTATAAATGTGAGGGAGAAAGCTAGCCTTGCGTATTATGCATTTTCTCAGTTAGAGAAGTTTAAAGGCCTGATGTTGATAGGTGCAGGGATAGACTTTGGTAATTACGATCAGACTGTCAAAATAGTAACTGAACAGTTAGAAGATATAAAAAATGGTGTTATATCTGATAAGGAGCTGGAGGCATCCAAAAAGAGCATTATAACTGCCTTAAAGGGAATGAAGGATCAACCAGGTCAGATAATAGATTATTATTTGGGAAATGTAATATTTGGTACAAGGAAAACTATAGACGAGTTTATTGAATCTATAGATGATGTAGCAAAAGAAGATGTTGCAAGGGTTTGTAATAAGCTAAAATTAGATACACTATATTTTTTGCGAGATTAGTAGAAGGGATGAGTGGTTTATGATTAAAGTCATAAAAGATGATATTCTACATGAGAGCATGTATTATAAAGAACTGAAAA
The DNA here is from genome assembly GCA_938003945.1 of uncultured Bacillota bacterium. Lineage (GTDB taxonomy): Bacteria > Bacillota > Clostridia > Caldicoprobacterales > Xylanivirgaceae > UBA3920. The sequence goes on from CALKWW010000124.1 coordinate 45,475, forward strand.
ATGGACTTGAGATATATGTACTTCCAAAGCGGGGCTATAGTAAGCAAATAGCCATATATGCCACTAAATATGGGTCAAATGATATTTCCTTTGTAGTGCCTGGTGAAAAAAATCCCACTACAGTTCCATACGGTATTGCTCATTTCTTAGAGCATAAACTCTTTGAAGAGGAAGATGGAAATATATTTGATGAATATGCAAAGTTAGGTGCCCATCCCAATGCCTTTACTAATTTTAATACAACAGCCTATCATTTTACGTGTACTGATAACTTTTATGAGTCTTTAGATGTACTTATAGGCTTTGTGGGTAGGCCATATTTTACAGATGCAAATGTAGAGAAGGAAAAGGGTATAATAGGACAAGAGATACTCATGTACGAAGATGACCCTAATTGGAAAGTGTTTTTTAATATGCTTAGAGCGCTATATGAAGTTCATCCAGTGAGAAATGATATTGCAGGAACGATTGAATCCATAAAAAAAATAGATAAAGAATTACTCTATAGATGTTATAATACATTCTATCATCCTTCCAATATGGTATTATTTGTGGCAGGGGATGTGGAGCATAATAAAGTATTTGACACAGTAGAATCTCACTTTGATGAAGGTGTAAAAAAACAGCCTGAAATAAAACGTATATATCCAGATGAACCTCGTGGCGTGGTCAAAGGACAGATACGGCAGAATATGTCGGTATCAAGGCCGTTATTTGCAATAGGGTTTAAAGATGCGCCACTAGATGTGGGAGGCCAAGAGCTACTAAAGAGGATAGTGGTAAATGATATAATAACCGATATGTTTATAGGTCCTAGCTCTAATCTCTATACTGAACTTTATGAAAAGGGCCTAATAGACGATAGTTTCTCAAGTGGATATGAGGGAGAGAAGAGTTATGGGCATATCATTATGTCTGGTGAGACATCTGATGTGGATACGCTATTGGAGCTACTAAGAGAAAAGATTAAAGATATGGATAGCCATACCTTTAATGAGAAATTATTTTTACAGGTAAAGAAAAAAAAGATGGGACAATTTATAAGAAGTTTTAATTATATTGAGGCTATAGCGTATATGTTTGTATCTTATTTTGTCAAAGATGCACATCTCTTTGACTATATGGAGGCTTTAAAGGCTATACAATATGGAGATATACAAGAACAACTCCCTAATATATTTGATGAGACTGCAATGGCAATATCCATAATAGAGCCAAGTGGAGCGAATTTGTAAAGGGGATGAATATAATGAATCCAATTGCTTTCTATGTATTTGGAAGGCCTATATACTGGTACGGCATAATAATAGCTACTGCTGTTTTAATAGGTATATATCTAGCAACAGATTATGCTAAAAAACTCAAATATGATCCAGAAATGATAGTTGATTTTTGCCTTCTTGCCATACCAATAGCTATAGTTGGAGCAAGAATTTACTATGTGGTTTTTCGATGGGATTTATATAAAGACAACCCCATTGATGCGATTAAGATCTGGGAAGGGGGACTTGCAATATATGGGGGTGTCATAGGTGGAGTTATAGCAGCCATAATATTTTCAAAGCGCAGAGGTGTAAAGTTTTGGGATATAGCGGATATATGTACTCCCAGCTTAATTTTAGGTCAGGCCTTAGGTAGATGGGGTAATTTTTTTAATCAAGAGGCATATGGTTATCCCATAACCGATCCTAAATGGCAGTGGTTCCCTGCTGCTGTTTATATAGAAGCCAATCAACAATGGCATATGGCTACATTCTTTTATGAATCTGCATGGAATTTTATAGTATTTTTTATACTTCTATATATGAAGCGCCGGCGCAAATTTTCAGGTGAGATCTTCGTGCTATATTTGATACTATATTCATGTGGAAGGGTAGTTATTGAAGGACTTAGAATGGATAGCTTATACTGGGGACCATTTAGAGTATCCCAAATTTTAAGCGGCATACTTATTATATTTGGAATTACATGGTTCATAATTCAGAGGAAGAGACATTCAAAACCAAATAAAGGTGATATTTAGTATAATAACCAGCATTAAAACTCCTTTTCCCGGGAAAAATAACAACGAATTGTATAATGAGGACATCTCCTCATTAAATTTTAACAGTGGAAAGAGGTGTAGTTATGTCTGATGATATGCAGAGTACTCGCCGTGATGATGAGGACAAAGGTGGCGAGATAAGTTGGTTAGGTATTATTGTACGCTTCATAGTAGCTGCAATAGTTTTAATGGTCACCTCCCTTGTGACTCCGGGTTTTAGAAATATGACATTTGGGACAGCTATTATTGCGGCCTTAGTGATAGCCGCTGTAGACTATCTAGTACAAAAAATATTCAAATTTGATGCAGCACCGTTTGGAAGAGGATTATCAGGTTTTATAGTATCGGTGATCATAATCTATCTATCTCAATTTATAGTTCCAGGTATGGAGGTAAATGCTCTTGGGGCAATAATAGCGGCGCTAATAATAGGAGTAGTAGATGCTGTTCTTCCTGTGAATGTAATGTAACGAATACACTCAAAAAATAGACTGCAAATTTGCAGTCTATTTTGCTTTGGTGTATTACCATTATAAAATTCTTGTATTTGAAAAATAGTGGTATATAATATATAATATTGCTGATAAATACTATATGGATGTGATGAGGTGTAATATGTCGGACATAGATTATTTACGTATAGGGGATATAATGCACGATATAAATGATAATAGTCATATACAAATTGAAGATATTCCCGAATATAAATTATATATATCTCAGATAGAAGAGCTTTTTGAGAAAAAGCTTGGTAATATAGATGAATTAGATGATGACAAGAAGGTTCTATCAAAGACTATGATACAAAATTACATAAAAGATGGGCTTGTAATGCCCCCTGATGGCAAGAGCTATAATAAGAATCATATAATATTACTTATATTTATATATAATTTAAAATCTATACTTACCATAAAGGACATAAAAAAATTACTCTTTCCCTTAATAGATATTGCTCAGTCGGATTCGGAAAAGATAGATATCATATATGAAAACTATATAAAGGTACGTGAGAGGCTTACAGATACATATATAGAGAATTTCACAGATGCTGTTGCTGATGTATATGAGGACTTTGAGCTAGAGCAATTTGCACAGGAATGGCCTAAGGAGAGCAATATAATATTTATAGTTTTTTTATTGGTACTCCAAGCTGATATGTGTAAAAAGACTGCTGAGTATCTAATAGATACATGCCTATCTAATGATTGACATCTGAAATAATCCAAGTTCATAGGCTAATACTTTTAGTTTTAACTTGGATAATTATAAGAATATTATTTTAAGGAGACGTTATAGATGAGAAATTTAACTATGATGACAGATCTATACCAGCTTACAATGATGTATGGTTATTATAAGACTGGTAAGGTAGATCAGGTAGTGGCCTTTGATCTGTTTTTCAGGAAGACAGCTGCTAACAATGGTTATGCAGTAACAGCAGGTTTAGAGCAGATAATAGAATACATAGAGAATATAGAATTTACCGATGAAGATATAAGTTATTTACGTGGTCTAAACCTATTTGATGATGATTTTTTGGATTACTTGCAAAACTTTAAATTTACAGGTGATATTTATGCAATGCCAGAGGGCACTGTAGTATTTCCGTATGAACCTCTCATAAGGGTGAAGGCACCCATATTTCAAGCGCAATTTATTGAAACTGCTATGCTAAATATTGTCAACCATCAGACACTTATTGCAACTAAGGCAAGCAGGGTGGTGCATGCAGCTCAAGGCGATCAAATAATGGAGTTTGGGCTCAGGAGAGCCCAAGGTCCGGATGCAGGTATATATGGTGCAAGGGCAGCCATCATAGGTGGTTGTGCATCTACTTCCAATGTAATGACAGGCCAGATGTTTGATGTGCCAGTCAGTGGGACACATGCCCATAGTTGGATAATGAGTTTTCCTGATGAACTATCTGCATTTAGAGCATATGCTGAGCATTTTCCCGATAGTTGTCTTTTGCTAGTAGATACTTACAATACATTGGAAAGTGGTGTCCCCAATGCCATACAGGTATTTAAGGAACTAGAAGCGAAGGGACATAAACCCCTAGGTATACGAATAGACTCAGGGGATATAGCATATCTTAGCAAGAAGGCACGTAAGATGCTAGATGATGCAGGTTTTGAAGATGCAATCATAGTTGCATCGGGTGATCTAGATGAGGAGATAATTTGGGACTTAAAGGCTCAAGGTGCTGAAATAGATTCTTGGGGAGTAGGCACAGCCCTAATTACAAGTAAGGATAATCCAGCATTAGGTGGTGTATATAAATTATGTGCTAAAGAAGAGGCAGGAGAGCTAGTTCCAGAGATGAAGGTCTCTGATAATCCTTGGAAGATAACTAATCCTGGATACAAGAAGGTGGCTAGGCTCTATAACAAATCCAATGATAAGGCCATAGCCGATCTTATAATGCTAGATGATGAGATAATAGATGAGAATAAGCCTCTTACAATATTTGATCCTGTGGAGACATGGAAGAAGATGACACTTAAAAATTATTATGCCAGATACCTATTAGTACCAATATATAAAGATGGCAAACTCGTATATGATATGCCAAGTATTGCAGAGATCAAAGAATACTCCAAGGAAGAATTGAATACTCTATGGGGTGAATACAAGCGACTTAAGAACCCCCATGTATATAAGGTAGATCTATCACATAAGCTGTATAATCTCAAACAAAGGCTTTTAAAAGAGCATTCTTTTAAACAAGACAATCTAATAGAATAATATCTACTTAAGGATTTAACTAAAATCATATATGAATCAGTTTCACTTTATATTCCCCCTCATAGAATAATAATGAGAGGGGGTTTTTTTATGTTTGGACTCGCCCTATCAGGAGGAGGGATAAAGGGCTTTGCACACATAGGAGTATTGAAGGCTCTGCATAGATACGGATTAAAGCCAACTTGGATATCAGGGGCAAGCGCCGGCGCTATAGTAGCCGCCCTATATTCCATAGGGTACTCACCACAGGACTTAGAAAGCCTTGCATACTCCCAATATAAAAATCTAATAGATCCTAATTACTATGGGATGGTAAAAAGTGTTATACAATTTGCTATAGGTAATGAGGTCACGCTAGATGGGATAATAAAGGGGGATAAAATAGAAGAACTATTCGATACATTGACAGGAGGGCTATCCATATATGAAGTAGATATCCCCCTTGCAATAACGGCAGTTGATATAAACAATGGAAGGACTGTAATATTTATAAACAATAAAAATCGTATAAAGAATAAGGGAGAGATTGAATATAAAGATGATGTATCACTTGCCAAGGCAATGAGGGCTAGTATGTCTATACCTGTCATATTTAGCCCAAAGTTTATATCGGGAATGCGACTTGTTGACGGTGGATTGACAGATAATCTTCCTGTATATGTATTGAAACAGATGGGCGCATATAAGGTACTAGGTGTATATCTAGGATATAGTGGAGAGACACGCTGTGAAGTAGATAATATATTTGAAATAGCTTCCCAGAGCTTGGATATAATGGCGTATAATATAACCAGATTAAAGAGCATTGGGGCTGACTGCATATTAAAACCTGATGTGTACGATATAGGCACTACTCCCCTCAATTCACAGAAGATAAGTGAATATATAGACAGGGGCTACGGTGCAGTAAAAATCAACATAGATATGATAAAAAAAGTCTTTAAATAGTGGACTTCGACTTCACAATTCTACAAAAATTCTAAGAAGCTCGTGCTATACTTGTCCTCAAGGAGGTAGGTATGATGGCTGATAAGATGAAGAGGGTTATATTTGGCTATAATAAGAGGGAGGTAATGGATTATATAAGCCAAATAAAGACTGATTATGAGGATGAGCTCACACGCAAACAGGATCGTATGATGGAGCTTCTTGAGGAGAACAGAAATTTAAAGGTAGAACTTAAGAGATTAGAGGAAAAGCTTTTAAGCTATGAAGAGAAGGAGGAATGCATATCTAAAGCACTGGTAAAGGCTGAGAGAAAGGCACAGGACATAATCAATGATGGCCATAGGAAAGCCAGAGAGGAACGGTATAAAATTGAATTAGAAAAGAGAAAATGGGAAGATAGGGTAAAGACAATCCGCAAGCAGATTTTAGATTTTGAGAGGATAGTATGTGAAACACTTGAAGAGTTTAGGGCAGAGGTAAATTATCTTGCCTCTAAAGAGATAAGTGATGCACTACTTTGCGATGAAGATGAATTTTTTACAGAAGACAGGGAAGATGGGGATATAAGGAGTGTATCTTGAATACAGTTATCAGCAAAGGTTATAAAAAGTATGTAAAAAGGCAGATACCAATATTTTTCGGTATCTGCCTTTTAAAAGTTCTAAAATTAATACATTCCTGCTGGCATTCCGCCACCTGCTCCACCTGCAGGCATTTCTGGTTCTGGTTCAGGTATGTCAGTAACAAGGCTTTCGGTTGTAATTATCATAGATGCAACACTTGCTGCATTTTGGAGTGCTGACCTTGTAACCTTGGTAGGATCGATTATACCTTTTTTAACCATATCGCAGAAATCTTCGCCCATAACATCAAAACCATAGTACTTTTCATCATTGGCTTTGACCTTTTCTGCAATTATTGCACTTTCGAATCCTGCATTTGCCACTATCTGGCGTAGAGGTTCTTCAAGGGCACGTTTTACAATATTGATACCAGTGAGCTCATCGCCCTGTGCATCTAGGGAGTCGATTCCCTTGATAGCTTTGAGAAGTGCCACACCGCCACCGGGGACAATACCTTCTTCAACTGCTGCCCTTGTAGCGTTCAATGCGTCTTCGATTCTCATCTTCTTGTCTTTCATTTCTGTCTCAGTGGCAGCGCCTACCTTGATTACTGCTACACCACCAGCTAATTTAGCAAGACGTTCTTGAAGTTTTTCTCTATCATAGTCAGAGGTAGTCTCTTCTATCTGGGCCCTTATGGAAGCAACTCTATTTTTAATATCATCAGTAGCTCCAGCACCTTCAACTATGGTTGTATATTCTTTGTCAACAGTAACCTGTCGTGCTTTGCCTAGGTCGTCTATAGTGACATCCTTAAGTTCTAAGCCAATATCCTCAGATATTACTGTACCACCAGTCAAAACGGCGATATCTTGTAGCATCTCTGCTCGTCTATCTCCAAATCCCGGTGCCTTAACTGCAACACATGTAAATGTTCCTCTAAGCTTATTTACAACAAGTGTAGCTAGTGCTTCACCTTCAACGTCTTCAGCGATTATGAGTAGTTGACGGCCCTGCTGTACTATTTGTTCTAGTAGGGGGAGAATGTCTTGAACACTGCTTATTTTCTGATCAGTTATAAGTATATATGGATCCTCTAAGGAAGCCTCCATCTTTTCTGTATCAGTTGCCATATAGGGAGAAATATAACCCCTATCAAACTGCATTCCCTCTACAACATCCAGTTCTGTACCGAAGGATCTAGACTCCTCTACAGTTATAACTCCATCCTTACCTACTTTCTCCATGGCATCGGATATGAGTTTACCAACGGTAGCATCGTCAGCGGATATAGCTGCAACCTGAGTGATGGAAGATTTATCTTCAACAGGTTTACTTATGTCTCGGATTGATTTAACAGCAGAATCGACAGCCTTATCTATCCCTCTCTTTAGTATCATAGGATTCGCACCAGCTGCAACATTCTTAAGACCTTCACGTACCATTGCCTGGGCCAATACTGTAGCAGTTGTAGTGCCATCACCGGCGACATCTTGTGTCTTGGTTGAAACTTCCTTTACAAGTTGTGCACCCATGTTTTCAAATGGGTCTTCTAGCTCTATCTCCTTTGCAATGGTTACACCATCGTTTACAATTTGAGGTGTACCATACTGTTTATCCAATACTACATTACGTCCTTTTGGACCTAATGTGATCTTTACTGTATCAGCCAATTGGTCAATACCTGATTCTAAAGCTCTTCTAGCCTCTTCATCATATATGATTTGCTTAGCCATTGTATTACCTCCTTAAAAAATTAATAGTTTTATTCTTCAACTATAGCAAGAATATCGCTTTGGCGAACGATTATATATTCTTCATCATCTAATTCAATATTTGTCCCTGCATATTGTGAGTAAACTACTTTGTCGCCAACCTCCACATGCATGGTAATTTCTTTACCGTCAACATTGCCACCAGGTCCCACTGCTAGGACTTCAGCAATTTGTGGTTTCTCTTTAGCGCTTCCAGGAAGAACTATTCCACTCTTTGTAGTTTCCTCACTTTCTAAAAGTTTGATAACTACTCTATCAGCTAATGGTTTTAATGTCATATATGAACCCTCCTCTATGTAATATTTGTCATCTAAACTTATTAGCACTCAGTCGAGATGAGTGCTAATAACATTCAACTATAGTTTATATAAAATAGTCTTCCATATCAAACACTAAAAAATACCCTTAGGGTCGAAAAACCTTGTTTATTTCAACATATATTCATATAAATACTGATTTCTGCCATAATCTAGCTATTTAGCCAGTTCATCCAGTTTTACAACTTCGATCCATGGAGCAAGTTTAAACCAATCGAGTTGGGGTCTATAGTCATGGGCATATACTACCCTCTTTACTCCAGTGGTTATTATTAATTTTTGACATTCTGGACATGGATAGTGGGTTACATAGAGAGTAGCTCCCTTTCTATCATCAGGAGCCACTTCTAGTAGACAATTGACTTCTGCATGTATAGTTCTTATACAATGATTATTGTTCATGTAACAACCCACACCTTCGTCATCGCAGTGGGGAAGGTCGGTGGGGCTTCCATTATATCCTGTGCCTTTTATACGCTTATCCTTAACCAAAACTGCCCCCACATGAAGTCTAGGGCAGGTACTCCTCTCACACACTTGAGAGGCTATATCCATAAAATAGGTATCCCAATCCTTTCGCATATTGCATCCTCCTCCATGTATAAGTTTATTCTTTTTCTACTATGGTCCCGGAGAGTTTTTGGATAGTTCTAGGTAGTGCATCCTTTGAATTCCCCCAGGGTTTGTCTTGATTTCGATAGTCAAATTTTTGAGTAAACCATAGGAGTTCTTCATCGAGCCTCTCTATGTTTTTAATTTGTATGGGGATTATATCATCTAGGAACTTTTTTTGTCTCTTTTCATTTAGTGATTCTACTGCCATTGAAAGCACTAAAGAGAGATGAGGAATACAAAACCCCTTTGAATTTTTGAAAGTGTCCTTGAATTTTTCATCCCTATCCCAAAGATATACTATTGTATATGCATATCGATTTAAGGTATAGTCTAATCGCTCACATATTATACAGCTTTCCACCTTTTTATCAAGCCAGTTTACAAATTGGCCTATTGGGCTATCAGAAGATTTGCTCCGTCCTCCCTTTGCCATTGTAGCTAGCTGGGAAAATATGCTTTGTTCTTTAGAACTACTAAACTCTTCAAGTTTTTTCACATGTCCTTGCATTCCCTTGAATGTCTCCTTTAAGTATGTATGGGACATGAGGGCAAGCCCTAATCTATTTTGGGCATCGTATAGCATTTGAAAGTGATTTGGACAAAATCCTTTTTCATTGACCTCTATTCGAGTATCAGGTTCCATAACAGAACCACCTAAAAAAGAATCTACATAGTCATTTTCACTTTTGGTTCTTAAAAGACATAATGGGCACTCGGTTTCTTCGTGATACGCATCCCATATGGGGATGGTGTCTATATGGTATTTCATTTTAGCCTCCAAACATTTTATGTGTTTTATCCGATAGCTACAATTCTCATCTCTAGGGATGGCAATTGCAAAGCTTTTGGACTGGTTTAAATAAGATTCTAACATAAAACCCTATAAATATCCATAGATATATATAGGGTTAAAATTCTATTATAGTTAGTTGAGTTCAGACTATATGCACTTGACTAATTTTATACATCTATTTTCAATGCTTATATTATGTAGTCATTCAAAATTTGATCTGTAATCAAAGGAGGGAAGGGACATGCGATACTCGAGGGTAAGGAGGAAGAGAAGACAGCGAAATTACGCCAGAATATTTATAATAGGCCTGCTATTATTTATTGTCCTATATGTGGTGTCGGCAGGGGCAATAGGGAAATACTTAAGCGGTATAATAGCATCTAGGCTGGGAGATATGGATGAAGATTCAGGATTGGATGGAATGGATAAAGATGAAATAGTAGAGCCAAAGGAAAATGCTGATGGCTCAAAGACCCACGAGTCGGATAATAAGGAAATAAAAAAAATAACTGAGACAATAAAGGTAGAACCTCTTACAATATATACAATACAATTGGCGGCATTTTCCACAGAGGAGAATGCACGGGAATTTGCAGTTGCAATAAAAGATAGGGGAGGAGGGGGATATATTATAGAAGATAAATATTTTAGGGTATTAGCCGTGGGTTATATAGGTGAAGATGATATAAATAAGGTAAAGACCCAGTTGGAAGAAGAGAATATAAAATGCGAAATCTATAAAATATCGTGTCCAGGGGCAAATATGCAGGTTACAGCATCTAAAGAAAAGGTTGAAGGGGTAAATGCAGCATTTAGTCTATGGCAGACAAAGCTCAAGGATTTAGAGGATGTGGTAAAGGATGTGGACAGCAAGAACATAACAGAGGAAGCAGCTTATGCTAGATTAAGGGAAATAAAGCTTGCTATGGAAGAAACCTTAGTTAAATTGAATGACTATAAGGCGGCGGAGGGAAGTAGTGCCATACTTACGGGTTTGGAGGATATGTATAAACTAGGGGTAGAGTCCTTTGATGGACTGCTTGATGGGAATAATGTAAATGGGGTGGTGTTTTCATCAAAAATCAAGTATACTTATATTGATATGGTATACATATACAAAAAATATATGGAAGACATAGTTAAAAAGTGAGGAGGATTTATCTTTGCAGATAAGAGATGTAGCAAGATTATTAAATGCTGATATATTATCTGGTGGTACATGCCTCGATAGAGAAGTGAAATTTGCTTGTGGATGCGATCTTATGAGTGATGCGCTGGCATTTATAGAGGATGGAACTCTTCTACTCACAGGTCTTACTAATCTTCAAGTGATACGCACAGCGGAGATGATAGATGTATTTGTAATTGTATTTGTAAGGGGAAAGGTACCTGCTAATGAGGTAATAGATATGGCTAAGGAGAGAAATATTATTCTCATGTCTACCGATTACACACTATTTGAGGCTTGTGGCATACTATATCAGGCTGGGTTGAAGGGCAAATCTTAAACATGAAGCAATTTATAATGGAACATACCTACGAAGTCAAAGCAGGTGATTATGTAGTGGCCGGTGAGGCGTCTAGCTCTATAAAGGGACTTTTGAAGAAACTCGGCATTAGTGGAGATATTGTCAGACGTATGGCCATTGCAGCCTATGAAGCAGAGATGAATCTCGTAATCCACTCCGAGGGTGGTCACCTCATACTCAAGATCTCTCCAGCAGAACTCTTACTCATATCCCAAGATGAAGGCCCTGGGATACCGGATATTGACCTGGCTATGGAAGAGGGCTATTCAACTGCGCCAGATGAAGCTAGAGAGATGGGGTTTGGCGCGGGTATGGGGCTGGCAAATATAAAGCGATGTGCTGATGAATTCAATATCAAATCAAGTGTGGGTATAGGTACGAAAGTTGAAGTCAAGATATATATTTGAATGAATTAAGGTGGTATATATGGCTGAATATTATCATTCCGTTACCCTAGATAAGGACAAGTGTAGAGGGTGTACAAACTGCATAAAACGTTGCCCTACAGAGGCGATTAGGGTGCGTGAGGGAAAGGCAAGAATAATTGCAGAGCGATGTATAGATTGTGGTGAGTGTATACGAGTATGCCCTTATCATGCAAAGATAGCCGTGACAGATCCCCTATCATCTATAGATAGGTTTCAATATAAGATAGCACTTCCTGCCCCTGCATTATATGGGCAATTTAAAGATGTCACCGATATAAATGATATATTATATGCGCTAAAAGGTCTAGGGTTTGACTATGTATATGAGGTAGCCAGGGGAGCCGATTATACTACAGCCTTTGTGAAGGAAAAACTCAAGGAGGGACATATAAAAAGACCTCTAATATCGTCTGCATGCCCAGCAATTGTAAGGCTCATACAGGTTAGATTCCCAGAACTCCTAGCTAATATTGTATCTGTGGAATCGCCTATGGAAATAGCGGCCCAGTTGGCTAGGCGAGAATTCTCAGAAAAGAGGGGTGTGAGTGAAGAAGATATAGGTGTTTTTTTCATAACTCCCTGTGCTGCAAAGATGACAAGTATCAAAAGTCCTATAGGACGCGAGAGATCGTCTGTAGATGGTGCTATATCAATGTTAGATATATATGGTGCCCTATCGAGCAAGATAGGAGACACTCCTAATACAGGGGAACTTCAGAAGGCATCTGCATATGGAGTGGGATGGGCCAATTCATCGGGTGAATCTAGTGCGCTTTCAATTGAACGCTATTTGGCAGTAGACGGTATTCAAAATGTCATATATGTACTTGAAGAGATAGAGAATAATAAATTCCCTGATTTAGATTTTTTTGAAGGACTGGCATGCACGGGTGGATGCGTAGGTGGTCCACTTACATTTGAAAATGGTTTTGTGGCTAAGAATCGTATACGGACACTTGCCAAAGATTTGGAAAACCATCAAATAACGGGGGAGGAGCTCTCCTCTGTGAGGCACTCCATAGAATGGGAGTTCACAGAGTCGGTACAGCCAAAGCCTGTGATGAAGCTAGATGATGATCTAAGTCTTGCAGTTAAAAAGATGGAGACTATGGATAAAATATATGAATCTCTTCCAGGGCTTGATTGTGGTTCATGTGGTTCACCCAATTGTCGAACTCTTGCTGAGGATATTGTACAAGGTGAAGCATCGGAGCTTGACTGTATATTTAAGCTCAGGGAGAAGGTCAAAGATTTGGCGAAGGAAATGATTGAATTGGCAGAGAAGATTCCAACTGGCAGACATGAGGAGGATGATGGGAAATGAATATAATGGATGTAGTAGAGTGTATTGAAGGGAATGTACTCACATCTAATGTCAATATGGAAAGGGATGTGGAGTACGGATATGCATGTGATCTATTAAGTCATGTCATGGCAAATTGTAGTCATAATAGTGTATGGGTAACTGTCCAGACACATTTAAACATTGTAGCAGTAGCTTCTCTTTTGGATATTTCGTGTATAGTAATACCAGAGTCAATTAAAGTGGATAGTGAAGTACTGAATAGAGCTAAGGAAGAGGAAATAGTCATAATATCTACTGAGCTAAACACCTTTGAAATATGTGGTCGATTATATGATATGGGCATTGAGCCTTGTGAATAAGAGGGTTAGTCGATGAAATATGCAATAGATCTCCATATCCATTCTGCCCTATCACCATGTGCCGATGATGACATGACCCCAAATAATATAGTGAATATGGCAATTTTGAAGGGATTGGACATTATAGCCATAACAGATCACAATAGCTGTGATAATATAGAGGCTATCATGGAGGTTGGAGGCGACAATATACTCATAATACCAGGTATGGAGGTACAATCAAAGGAAGAGGTACATCTACTGTGCTATTTTACCGAATTAGACAATATACTAAAGTTTGACGCAGTTATAAGAGCTAAGTTGCCGAAAATATCAAATAGCCCTCACATCTTTGGGAATCAATATATAATGGATAGTCTAGATAATATAGTGGGTATAAGAGAGGAGTTACTATTGACATCTGTAGATATGACGGTGGACGAGGTTGCCAATAAAGTAAGGGAATTAGGGGGAGTGGTAATACCTGCCCATGTGGATAGGATGAGTTATAGTATATTGTCTCAGCTAGGCTTTATACCGCCGGAGCTTGAATTTCCAACCTTGGAGGTCAGCACTGTATCCTCCGTAGATGAGCTAAACTTGAAGGAATACGACTATATTCTTTCATCTGATGCCCATTCATTGGGTAACATAATGGAGCGAGAGATGTTCGTAGAATTACAATATCCCACAGTTTCTGGGCTCTTATCATTGTTTAGAAAATAACAAAGAATTTTAGAATTATAAAACTTTACATTTCAATTGTTGCATTTTAAGGTTATTATACTCAATATACATATTTTTTTGTGCAAAAATTCGTGTATTTTTTCAAAATTTATCATTATATAAAAATATGACAAAAACCATTGGTTATGGTACAATAGCTTAGGATATTTGTTTGTGATTTTTTTATCAAAAATATACATGCAAATATTTCATATATACTTGTTGAGGGAGGGAACAGATATGTCAGTTTCATTTGTTGAGAAAAACAAAGAAAAGTTTGACGCACTTCAAAAGGTAATTGATGAGCACAGAACAGATAAGGGTCCACTTATGCCAGTTTTGCAAGAGGCCCAAGAGATATTTGGTTATCTACCTATAGAGGTACAAAATTTTATAGCAGAGGAGCTAGATATACCAATTACTGATGTATATGGTGTTGCCACATTTTATTCTCAGTTTTCACTTAAACCAAAAGGCAAATATCGCATCGGTGTATGCTTGGGAACGGCATGTTATGTAAAAGGTGCCCAGCAAGTACTAGATGAGCTATCAAAAGTACTGGATATAGATGTGGGTACTACAACAGAGGATGGTACCTTTACATTAGAGGCAACGAGGTGCTTAGGTGCGTGTGGTCTTGCACCTGTAATAATGATAAATGATGATGTATATGGAAGATTAGAACCAGATGACATACCAGAGATAATAGCAAAGTATAAATAGCCATGAGAGATATATCGCTTCATATATTGGATATTGCACAAAACTCAATTGCTGCCCAGGCAACTATTATAGAAATACAAGTACATGAAGATAGGTGCAATGATATCTTAACCGTCGTAATTTCTGATGATGGAAAGGGTATGGATGGGCAGATGGCAAAAGAGATACTCGATCCTTTCTGTACTACAAGGACTACAAGAAAGGTAGGCCTTGGATTGCCACTTTTGAAGGCATCAGCTGAAAGGAGCGATGGATATATCCATATAGACTCAAAATTAGGCGAAGGTACAACTGTAGAAGCTACGTTTAAAATAAGTCATATTGACAGGCCCCCATTAGGGAGGCTTGATGAGACAATGGTTTCACTTATAGTATGTAATCCAGAGATAGAATATATATATAGACATATCACCAACAAAGGTGAATTTGTATTAGATACCAGAGATATAAAAAGACAAATAGAGGGAATTTCCATAACCCAGCCCGAGGTACTCAAGTTTATAGGTGAGTACATAGAGGATGGGATTGAAAAAATAGGTGGAGGTGTTATTTCTTGAAGAGCTTAAAGGAATTAGAAGAGATAAGGGAAAAAACCTTAGAATCGGTCAATATAAGGACAGATAGAAAGAGTACTCGCGTGGTAGTAGGAATGGGTACCTGTGGTATAGCTGCAGGGGCAAGGCCTGTACTACTTGCCTTTTTGGAAGAGGTGAACAAGCGCAATTTAGATGATGTCACCGTAACCCAGACAGGCTGTATAGGTGTTTGCAGACTAGAGCCTATGGTTGAAGTGTATACGCCAGGTGAGGAGAAGGTCACATATGTGAATATGACACCAGAAAAGGTAAGCAAAGTTGTATCCGATCATATAGTAAATGGACAAATTGTAAGGGAATATACAATCGGGGCTTATGATGAGCAAGATAAATAGAATAACTATTCTAGGGGGGAATTAGTATGCAATTATATCGTTCACATGTGCTGGTCTGCGGAGGGACTGGATGTCACTCCTCGGGCTCAGATGATGTAATAAAGGTATTCAATGAAGAATTAGAAAGACATAAACTTCAAGACGAGGTCAAAGTCATAAGGACAGGTTGCTTTGGACTATGTGAGGTAGGACCCATTGTAATTGTATACCCTGAAGGTGCTTTCTATAGCAGGATAAAAGCTGAAGATGTACCTGAGATAGTATCAGAGCATCTATTGAAGGGGCGTATTGTGACAAGACTTCTATATCACGATGCAGTCCATGAAGATGAAACAGCCAAATCTCTAGATGAGATGGGATTTTACAAAAAACAAAAACGTGTTGCTCTAAGGCATTGTGGTGTCATAGATCCAGAGAATATAGATGAATATATAGCATTTGATGGCTATAAAGCCCTTGGCAAGGTATTGACTGAAATGAAGCCTGAAGAGGTTATAGATACTATAAAAGCATCAGGACTTCGTGGAAGGGGAGGTGCCGGATTTCCTGCAGGACTCAAATGGGAATTTACTGCCAAGGCAGAAGGTGATAAGAAATATGTATGCTGTAATGCCGATGAAGGTGATCCTGGTGCATTCATGGATAGGAGTATATTAGAAGGTGACCCTCATTCATTGCTAGAGGCTATGACTATAGCCGGTTATGCAGTGGGGGCTGATCAGGGATATATATATGTAAGGGCAGAATATCCGATAGCTGTTAAGAGGCTATCTATAGCCATAGATCAGGCGAAGGAATATGGTCTACTAGGTGATAACATATTTGGAACTGATTTTAGCTTTGATATTGGTATAAGACTGGGCGCCGGCGCGTTTGTGTGCGGTGAGGAAACTGCGCTCATGTCCTCTATAGAGGGATACAGGGGCGAGCCAAGACCAAGGCCACCTTTCCCTGCTCAAAAAGGTGTATTTGGTAAACCTACTCTATTGAATAACGTAGAGACTTATGCCAATATTACCAAGATAATATTAGACGGACCGGAGAAATTCAAAGAGATAGGTACAGAAAAGAGCAAGGGTACCAAAGTATTTGCCCTAGGCGGCAATATAAATAACACAGGTCTTGTAGAAATCCCCATGGGTACAACCTTAAGGGAGATAGTATATGAAATAGGTGGAGGAATACCTGGCGGCAAAAAGTTTAAAGCTGCCCAGACAGGGGGACCTTCTGGAGGATGTATTCCTGCTGAGCACCTAGATACCCCCATAGACTATGATTCTCTTATGGAAATTGGTTCTATGATGGGATCAGGCGGACTTATAGTAATGGATGAAGATAACTGTATGGTTGATATTGCTAGGTTCTTCCTTGAGTTTACAGTGGAAGAGTCATGCGGTAAATGTTCGCCATGTAGGATAGGAACAAAGCGCATGCTTGAGATACTCAACAGGATAACTAGTGGCAAAGGTGAGGAAGGGGATATAGAAAAGCTAGAGACTCTAGCTAAAAATATTAGTGCTTCCGCCCTTTGTGGTTTGGGACAGACTGCACCCAACCCAGTATTAAGTACTCTCAAATATTTTAGAGATGAGTATGAGGCACATATAAGGGATAAGAAATGTCCAGCGGGTGTGTGCCAAGCACTACTTAAATATGTGATAGTTGAAGAGAAGTGTAAGGGTTGTGGACTATGTGCCAAGAGTTGTCCAGTCAATGCAATAAGTGGTGAGAGAAAGAGTCCATTTAAGATAGATGAAGATGTATGTATAAAATGCGGCGCTTGTATGAGTAAATGTCCGTTCCGCGCCATTGAGAAGAAATAATTGAGGGGGAGATATAGGCATGGAAATGGTTAAATTAACAATAGACGGAGTTGAAGTGGAGGTACCACAGGGTAGCACTGTTTTAGAAGCTGCTAGGGAAGCCAATATAGATATTCCTACTCTATGTTATCTAAAGGATATCAATGAAATTGGCGCATGTCGTATGTGTCTTGTGGAGGTAAAAGGTTCAAGGACATTACAAGCTTCTTGTGTACTTCCTGCCACCGATGGTATGGAAGTTAGAACGACAACTCCAGCAGTGAGGGAAGCTAGAAAGGTAAACCTAGAGCTTATACTATCAAATCACGATAGGAAATGTCTCACCTGTGTACGTAGTCAAAACTGTGAGCTTCAAGCTCTAGCCGAAAAACTTGGTGTTGAGGATATACGCTTTGAAGGAGAGATGACAGATGAGCCAGTAGATGATCTATCTCCTTCTATAGTGAGGGACCCAAATAAATGTATTCTATGTAGACGATGTATTGCAGTATGTAGAGATGTACAGGGAATAGGTGTAATTGGAGCAACTCAGAGAGGATTTAATACGTCTGTAGAGCCTGTATTCGATCTCAGTATAGGTGAGGTACCCTGTATAAACTGTGGTCAATGTATAGAGGCATGCCCTGTGGGAGCACTTAGAGAGAAAAATGATACGGATAAGGTATGGGCTGCCCTCGCTGACGATGACTTGCATGTAGTAGTGCAGACGGCGCCAGCAGTGCGTGTAGCTCTTGGCGAAGAATTTGGTATGCCAATAGGTACAAATGTAAAGGGCAAGATGGTTGCAGCTCTGAGACGACTTGGGTTTGACAAGGTATTTGACACCGACTTTGCAGCCGACCTTACCATAATGGAAGAGGGTACAGAGCTTCTAAACAGGATAAAAGATGGGGGCACTTTGCCACTTATAACATCTTGTAGTCCTGGCTGGATAAAATACTGTGAGCACAACTACCCAGAGTTTTTAGACAATCTATCTACATGTAAATCACCTCACCAGATGATGGGAGCTGTGCTTAAGACCTATTATGCTGAAAAAGAGGAAATAGATCCAGCGAATATATTTGTAGTGTCTATAATGCCATGTACTGCAAAGAAGTTTGAGGCAGAGAGGCCTGAGCTCAACGCTGCTGGATATCAGGATGTGGATGCTGTATTGACCACTCGTGAGCTGGCTAGCATGATAAAAGAGGCAGGTATAGGATTTGGCAATCTAGATGATGAGGACTATGATCCAGTAATGGGTGACTCAACAGGTGCAGCTGTCATATTTGGTGCAACTGGAGGCGTTATGGAAGCAGCCCTTAGAACAGTGGCA
>CALKWW010000125.1 GCA_938003945.1 uncultured Bacillota bacterium
ATTGGCACAATCTAAGGCCACCTTTAATCCATCCAATCTCGTATCTATGGTCCCCTTTAAAAATTCCGTATAATCTTTAGCTGCATCTTTATAATATAGTCGTCTACCTACATGTTTACCCACAGGAAATTCAATATGTGTCGAACCATCCCGTATGATCTGTTCTATCTTGTCTTCTACCTCATCGGGCAACTTATATCCATTATTGTCAAAAAACTTGATACCATTATACTCCATGGAATTATGTGAAGCTGATATCATCACACCTGCATCCATTTTATAATGTCTCACAAGATGGGCAATAGCTGGTGTAGGAATAACGCCTACCGATACAACATCTGCCCCCACAGAACATATACCAGCTATCAATGCAGCCTCTAACATATCCCCTGATATACGAGTATCTCTACCTATGAGTATTTTAATACGCTCCCCCTTAGAGCGATTGAGCACATATGCACCTGCCTGACCTAACCTATAGGCTAGGCTACAATCTAAAGTTCTATTTGCAAGACCCCGTACTCCATCTGTTCCAAATATTCTCTCCATAGCTCCATATCCTCCTCTACACATCCACATTGAATAATCCAAAAGGTTTACAAAAACTTAAAAAGATTTATGATAGGTTGTTTTTTATTATATAGTTCTGAGCTGATGTGGCTGCCAAAGCACCGTCAGCAGCAGCAGTCACCAATTGCCAAAGGGTCTTCTGTCTTAGATCTCCTGCAACAAACACACCTTTTTCACTTGTGTTCATATTCTCATCGGCAATTACAAAACCTGACTCTGTCATATCTATTTTCCCTCGCACAAGCTCATTATTGGGTACAATTCCTATAGCCACAAACATACCATCTACCGCTAATTTTGTCTTCTCCTTACTAAGTACATCTTGTACTATTAACCCTTCAACCTTGTCATCAGCCAATATATCCGTGACAACCCCATTCCATACCACTTCTATATTGTCCTTTTCAAAGAGCCTATCTTGGAGTATCTGAGAGCCTCTAAGTTCGTCACGACGATGTATCAAATATACCTTTTTGGCATATCCCGATAGATATATGGCATCACTGAGTGCCGTATCACCACCACCCACTACAGCTACATTCTTATCTTTATAGAAAAAACCATCACAGGTAGCACAATAGGATATACCCTTACCCCTAAACTTATCTTCATTTGGAAGTCCTAATGTTCTAGGCTGGGCACCCATTGCAAGAATTATAGTCTTAGCTTCATAACTCTCTTTATTTGTTATAACCCTCTTTACATCTTTATCTAAATTGAGTTCTACCACCTCATCATATAATATTGGTAGACCAAATTTCTTAGCATGACTCTCCAACTGACTGGCAAATTCAGGCCCTGATATTGGTTCTACAAAACCTGGGTAATTTTCAATGAGATAGGTGGTCGCCGCTTGTCCACCTGCAAACATCTTCTCAAAGAGAATACTGTCCAACCCACCCCTTTGCGCATAGAGTCCAGCAGTCAGCCCTGCAATACCACCACCTATTATTATAAGATCCTTCATGTCTATTCATCCTTTCGTTGTAAATATGTTAATAATAGTATATATCAAATAGAGATTTTTGTGAAATAAAAAAACTTGCCATACAATATATGTATGACAAGCCTGTTTTCT
>CALKWW010000126.1 GCA_938003945.1 uncultured Bacillota bacterium
CTTTGGATCTGCCCGTCATGGGTCAGAGTAGCTAACATCTTTCTATTGCCTATTACTGCATCTGCTATATATGGTTTTTTGATATGCAATTACATTCACTCCTTGTATTTGTCTAAACACGTTACTTCATAGCCATATGGACCTAATTTAATATTATGCTGTGTATGCTCATCTATAAATATGTCTATTTTTGTGGGTTTATTGCTGACATTGAATGCTATAAGTACTTCGTTTGAATCTGTATATCGTTTCATAACTAATTGGGAGTCACTGGCATATATAAACTTACAATACCCCCTTCTAAGGGCTGTATGTCTTTTTCTAAGAGCTATACAATCCTTATAAAATTTCAGCAAATCTCTATCTTGCTCATTTTCATCCCATATCATTGTGCGCCTACAATCTGGGTCATCTAAACCTTCCATACCCACTTCATCACCATAATAGATACAGGGCACACCTATATATGTCATCTGAAATAAGACTGCCAATTTAAATAGAGCTTTATTCCCTTTGCATTGGGTAAGCAGCCTTTGTGTATCGTGGCTGTCTAGGATATTCAAAAGCACTTGGTTTGCTTGATGGGGATATCGAAACATAAATTTATTTAAAGAACTTGTAAACTCCTTTGCATCCATAGAATTTTTGCAAAAGAACTCTATCACCATATTAGTAAAAGGATAATTCATAACTCCATCAAATTGATCCCCTTGAAGCCATGGACCTGCATCATGCCATACCTCTCCCAATATATAGGCATCTGGTTTTGCAGTTTTGACCACCTGCCTAAATTCTCGCCAAAATGCATGATCTACCTCATTTGCAACGTCCAACCTCCAACCATCGATGTCCACTTCCCTTATCCAAAATTCAGCGACATCTAGAAGATATCTCTTAACTTCAGGGTTTTCAGTATTTAGCTTAGGCATATGGTATTC
This sequence comes from uncultured Bacillota bacterium, assembly GCA_938003945.1. Taxonomy (GTDB): domain Bacteria; phylum Bacillota; class Clostridia; order Caldicoprobacterales; family Xylanivirgaceae; genus UBA3920. The sequence continues at coordinate 939 of CALKWW010000126.1, forward strand.
AAATGCAAATGTATGATAGTTAGGTCTGGGTTTTATCTTAATGGGGTAACTATATATATGGAACCAATCACAATATTTAGACTTTTGTCCCTTTTTAAGTACATCTTGAAATGGGGGAAAATAATAACCACTATGGTTAAATACGGCATCCAATATTACCCTTATCCCCTTATCATGACATTTAGACACGAGTTCCTTTAATGTATCTATATCGCCGAATTGTGGATCTATCCTCATATAATCCTTAGTATCGTATTTGTGATTTGTATTTGCTTCAAATATAGGTGTCAAATATATAGCGTTGATACCTAGTTTCTCTAGGTAATGAAGTTTATCTATGATCCCCTTGAGATCTCCTCCAAAGTAATTATCTCTAGTGGGCTTATTTCCCCACTTTTCTATTGGTTCAGGATCATTTGTCTTGTCACCATTGGCAAATCTTTCGGGAAATATCTGGTAAAATACAGCATCTTTGACCCAATCTGGTGTCTTAAATATGTCAATCTCATGTAAAAAAGGATATTCAAACATAAAATTCACATCAGTGGGCTGTTCTTTATGAAAACCGTATTCGGTATACCAATATTTCTCTTTACCTGATTCAAACAAAAACATATAACAAAGTCGTCTATTCGGAGGAACTATATTTGCCTGCCAATAATCAAATAGTGCATCTGAGCATAGTTTTGTCATAGATTTAACAGAATATTGATTTGACCAATCATATTTATCGCCGAATACTATGTAGCATTTTTCTATATCGGCCTTTGCCGTCTTGATACGTATATGTATAGTTTGTTTGTCATATGCATAGGCAAAATTCCCCTTAGGACGATGATATACTGCATTGAATAGCATTACATTCACCACCTCTCATAAGAAAGCAATATATATACCTTGTGCAACCGTGTGCATGATTATTGTATCATGTGTGTGCAATACTTGTCAACAGTTTTAGATAAATTTAATATCTAAAGATTTTTATCCCTGGATTGGCAACGTTTTGTGTGTTTTTTATAATAATATATATGATATATTGTATGTTTTTAAGAGAGGTTTAAATATTTTTATGCAATCGCTTGAGTAATTAGAACCTTTTTTATATAAAAAAAGGGAGGTCCTCTTCCTCCCTTTAAAGTATACAAATATTTATCCTTTTCTTTTTCTTAAATCTATGGGCTGCTACCTTGATAATACGCTGGAGACGCATCTACATAAAAAAACTCTTTATCCCAGCTATATAAAAGCAACACTTGTCTC
>CALKWW010000127.1 GCA_938003945.1 uncultured Bacillota bacterium
TATGGCATAGATCTTTCCCACTATTTCATTACACTTTAGATCGTATACAAGACATTTAAAGTCTTCTTTCACTATGTCAATACATATGATATATCGTCCGCTAGGTTTTATCATAAGCATAATGGGCTTTCTGCCACTAGTCTCTGACTTTCCTTCTCCAGTTTCGATCACAAGCTCTTCACCTATGAGCTCCTCTATAAGAGATGAGATAGTGGTGGGGCTTAGTTTTGTCATCTGAGCTAGCTCTGCCCTAGATATAGGTTCATGTCTATCTATAAGTTTTAAAACAAGAGATAGATTTCTCTCTTTGATTAATTGTTGACTTGCAACTGATCTAGTTTTTTTGTTTCTACCATTATATAATATCATACGCTTTCTCCTATCCTCTATTTGTACAGTGACTTTGTAAATTATACCATAGACACGTATGTCCTTCAAGTTTAGCGAATAAATTTACAATTTTCCTGTCCCATAGTATTGCATATGCTTCCCAAAGATGGTAAACTTAATGTAAAAGTTTAGCAAAATTATCTTATCAGGAGGTAATAATTTTGAGTATTAAAAACTTTATTTCACCTATCCCTCAGCAGTTTGAGTATCTAGGTAGCGACGAGGTAGTTCTTGGCGTCCCAGGCGAGGCATTTTGTTATATTGAAACTTCACTTGAATGCCAAGATGAGCTCACAGATGCTGCAGTAAACCTGTTGAATAATACGTTCACTGAATTATTGAACTCATCACCTAATTGTAAGGGCGAAGGTGTGAAAATTCTGCTTACAATAGAGGATGCTCCAGAGAATGTAGAAAACCCTGAGCAAGGTTATTCTATAGTAGTATCTGGTGACAGGATCACTGTGACAGGATTCGGCACACTTGGACTTTACTATGGAGCCCTTACACTAACACAATGTCTAAAGCTCGAAGAGAATGTCCTCAAATTACCACCCATGAAGATATTGGACTGGCCAAACCTAAAGACCCGTGGTCACTTTATGGAGAGCCGCTATGGTTCCAATCTCATGACATTAGATGACTGGAAATATGTAGTTGACCATATGGCAAGTATGAAGATGAACCAGCTGGTAGTCTCAGTCTATGGCTGTTGGTGTGTTCAGTATGATGGCAGGGTCAGCGAATATATGTATGTTCCCATCAAAAAATATCCAAAGCTTAAAACCCCTGTTGTCACTCGCTACTATTCACCTACAAAGGGAAAGTGGATAGATTCAGAGAAGCTACCTCCTATGTTTGAAGAGGACTTCTTTGGTGATTTAATTGCATACGGTAAGACTAAGGGTGTAACAGTATTTCCTCTAGTCAATTCCTATGGGCATAATACTTTAATCCCTGCCATGTATCCTGAAGTCTCTGCAAAGGATGAAGATGGAGAGCCATCCTTGACAGGATTTTGTACATCTAACCCTAATACCTATGAACTTCTATTTACTATATATGACGAAATTATAGATAGATACTTAATACCAAATGGAGTCGATAGTTTCCATGTTGGCCTGGATGAGGTATGGGATGGTCTTGCACATAATGCCAAAGATATCTTTAAATTACGCTCCCCATGGTGTAAATGCTCCAAATGTAGGGATATCTCCCGCAAAGACCTCTTTATAAATCATGCTATAAAGATCTTAAAACATCTACAGGGTCGAGGCATGAAAAATATCTATATGTATCATGACATGCTCATAGGTCATGGAGAAGAAGAGACTGCTGAAAGTGCTGATGACATGGTAAGAGCCCTTAAAGAAAATGATTTAATCGACAATGTGGTAATCGACTGGTGGACATATTCAGATTTCCAAGATCAGCTGATGTTCCAAACTACAAGGCCAGAGCTTGGATTTAGGCGTACTGTAAAGCCATGGAACGGCTATTATCACTGGACTATCCTCACAAATCCACTTCGAAATATCTATCTACTGGCTAAGATGGGTACAGAAGAAGGGGTTGAGGGCATGCAATCCTACTCAGCATGGGATGAGAGCTATGACCGCAACCATATATGCCAAGCAGATTATGCCTGGAACTTTGAAGGCGCAGGATCCATTGCAGCTGTCACTGATCGATATGTGGAACGAAACTTTGGTGCCCAATATGATAAGGCTCGTAGAGCATTTGCGCTAATGTATCTGATTACAGAAGTAAGGAATGAAAAAATGGAAGATGGCTCACCTGTGCCCTCTAAATACAGCATATTGCTCCGTACCCTATCCTATTATTTCTACAGCTATGTACGTAAGGGCAAGCCCTATCCACGCATCTTCCCAGGTGAAGCCCTTAGCATAATAAATGCAGACCGTGATAATTATTTAAGAGAGATAAACGAGATAGTCTCCATGGCAAAAGAGGCCTCTGACCTACTAGAGGAGGTTTCAGCTGATCCAAGATGCAATACAAGACTTGCAAAGCGGTTCTTATATGAGGTAGAAAACTATGGTTGCCTTGCTGAGGACTATCTGGCACTCTTTAAAATGATAGATCTTGCAAATTCTTGTAATGGTACCTGCTGTGATAATATAATTGAAAAGATAAAAAAGATGGCCGAAGAGAGAAAGCTGGCTAGACTTGCGCTTATGACACGGCTTGAAAAGACCAAGGAAGAGTTTCTTCTTGCAAGTCATATGCGTAACCAAACCATATTTATGCAGTTCTTTGCCGATCTTGAAGGATATCTAGCAAACACTGCTCCAGAAGATATTGAGTTAGACTTCTTTGACATGCGCTATCTAGAAAGTGAAGCATTCAAGAAATTAAGGTAGATCTTTTACACATAAAAAAACTTCTCATCTCAACATTGAGATGAGAAGTTTTTACGGAAAATCCGCCAATTAAATATAAATTTCCCGGGAAATTTCCACAACAAGTGACATATTAGGGAAATTTTCGTAGGTATAGAGGAGGAACTCACAAATGTCATTTAAGTTCGGCACTGGCAGAGAGATAATTACACCACCATTTAAGACTTGTCTAGCATGTTCCCAATACTATGGTAAACCATATAAAGAGATTCATGACGATGTCTATGTGAAAGCTTTGATATTAAATGATGGAAATACATATGCTCTTATAATATCATATGATCTCTTATTCCATGATCCTAGCTTGAACATTGCATTAAAAGAATATGCATATGAAAAGTATGATGTGCCTAAAGATAATACAATCGTCTGCTACACACATACTCATAATAGTCCATCTTCTAAGGGCTATGACAGTTATAATGCTTCGATTGAATACGAAGATTTCTTACTGAGCCGTGGAAAAAGCTGTATAGATAGGGCTTTTACTAATATATTCGATGGAAGTATTCACTATGGAGTTGTAGAGGGTAATTGGAATATAAGTAGAAGATTGAATGTAGATGGAGTAGTTGAGATGAAACCCAACCTAGATGGTCCTAGAGATAATGATATATACTTTTTAGAGATTCGAGATAAGAACGGCCAGACTAGGTCTATTCTATTAAACTATTCATGTCAGCCCGTACACTATCCTGCTCCCACTATGAGCTCCGCTGAATACCCCGGAAGACTATGTCAACTACTGGAGGCAAAATATTATGGGTCTACTGTCATATTTACCCAAGGCGCCGGCGCCAATGCACGACCACGTGGCACAGCTAAAACCGGCACATGGAAGTCATGCTCTTTTGAAGAAATTGACGATATGGCAAGCGTTATGGCGGATAATGTGGAAAGGGCAATTTGCTCTAATATTATTGAAGAAATCGACCTGTCTCTTAAAGGAGTTGTATTTAAGGTTAAACTCCCAATTGAAGTACAGCCCAAAGAATACTTTGAACAAATGGCAGAAAGTGATAATATAGGTCCACTACATAGAAAAAATGCAATCTATGTTGCAAAAAACTACGATTCTATAGAGGAAAATATAGATTTGATCTGTGGTATACTAAAACTTTCTAATGACCTATGTATTACTCATATGGGTGGTGAACCTGTATATGAGGTAAAACAGCTAGTTGAGAAAGCTCTTGAGGATAAGAAAATAATATTTATTGGATATACAGATGCCATAGCCTATATTGTAGATGATAGGCTACTTGCAGAAGGGGGATACGAATCAGACTGTTTCCTCGAATATGCACTAAAGGGAAGGTTTAAGCCAGGCATAGATAGAAGAATAATAGAAGGATATAGGAGGCATTCGAAATAGGCGCTTATGTAAGTTATTTCTAATATCGGTAGCAAAAATATAGAGGGGCGCGCCCCTCTATATTTCCCTAGTTTTCAAAAGTCCTCTCATAAGCAGCCTGGTATATATCCATATATTCTTGAAGA
>CALKWW010000128.1 GCA_938003945.1 uncultured Bacillota bacterium
AAGGAGGGGTTTCAAGATGAGATACATCCTTGCAATTATTATAGCTTATTTAATGGGCAATATTACGCCATCATACTTTGCAGGAAAACTGCTTAGGGATATAGATATTCGCAATCATGGTAGTGGAAATGCAGGTGCCACAAATACGTTGAGAGTATTGGGAACACGAGCTGGTATTATGGTATTTATATTAGATGTATTAAAGGGATTTTTTGCAGCGATGATAGGAAAGTTATTGGGTGGACAACTCGGTGCAGCATTGGCTGGTTGTGCAGTGATAGCAGGTCATGATTATCCAATCCTTTTGAAATTCAAGGGAGGCAAGGGCATATCTACGTCATTTGGGGTATTATTATATCTGGCACCTTGGGTTTCCATTACTGGCTTAATAATAGGTATTATTATAATATACAACACTCGATATGTTTCACTGGCATCAATTGTAGGTGTAATACTTGCCCCTATATTGACGGCACTCTATGGTTGTACTAAGCAATATATTTTTGTTGCCCTATTTATAACCGTATTAGGCCTATACAGACATAAGGCCAATATAAAGCGATTGCTAAACGGTACGGAGAATAAGATAAACTTGAATAGGAGAAAATCTTTAAAATAAATATAAGAAGCTCTATTAAATAGTTATCGGAACTTGTCATAATTTTGTCATCTCATAAATATATATATAATGTTTAATAAAGTATCCTTATTTACAGAAAAATAGTGGATATTCAAATTAACATATAATTGGAGGGAATGGGATGGCAATGGAGAAATTTGACCTCTATAACGATATTGCTGAGCGTACCGATGGTGATATATACATAGGCGTAGTTGGACCAGTTAGGACGGGAAAATCTACTTTAATAAAGCGATTTATGGAAGTTTTAGTCTTGCCCAATATGGATAATGAGATGAAACGTCAGAGGGCATTAGATGAAATGCCACAAAGCGGTGCCGGTAAGACAATTATGACTACACAACCTAAATTTGTTCCCAATGAGGCAGTAGAGATTTTAATAAGGGAAAATGCAAATTTGAACATCAGGATGGTAGATTGTGTTGGGTATTTGATCAAAGGGGTAGTAGGGCATATGGAGGATGATCAACCACGGATGGTGCGCACTCCATGGTTTGATCACGATATACCTTTTGAAGAAGCTGCTGAGATAGGAACTCGAAAGGTTATAACTGATCATTCTACCATAGGTCTAGTAGTTACCACTGACGGAACTATTACTGATATACCCCGTTCAAACTATATAGAGGCAGAAGAGCGAGTAATCAGGGAGCTTCGAGAACTTTCCAAGCCGTTTATAATAGTACTAAATTCAAAGACCCCCCATTCCCAAGAGGCGCAGAGTATGCAGGCGGGCCTTGAAGAGAAATACGGTGTTCCTGTATTGGCCATGGATGTAATGAATATGACCAATGAAGATATAAATAATATTCTCAGCAATGTATTATTTGAATTTCCCCTAACTGAGATTAAAGTAGAGCTTCCAAGATGGGTAGAGAGCTTAGATGAGGAACATTGGCTCATAGAACACATACTAGGTATATTATTAAAGTCAATGGAAGAGGTCTATAGGGTAAGGGATTTAGAGTTCATGGGGCTGCTATTTGAAGAGTCAGAATTTATCGAAAAACCAGAGATTGACACAATAGATCTAGGTAAAGGTAGGGGAATTGTGAGTATAGACACTAAACCTAATATGTTTTATAGGATATTAGGAGAAGAGTGTGGCTTAGAGATTGCAGGCGACTACCAACTTATTGGACTTATGAAGGAATTAGCTACCGCTAAACGCGAGTATGACAGAATTTCTACAGCTTTACATGATGTGAGGGAAACTGGATATGGTCTTGTATCACCCACTATGGAAGAACTTGCTTTAGAAGAGCCAGAAATAGTGAGGCAAGGAAATGCCTTTGGGGTACGTCTAAAGGCCAGTGCTCCGTCACTACATCTTATAAAAGTTGATATACAGACGGAGGTGTCTCCCATTGTAGGTACAGAGAAGCAAAGTGAAGAGCTTGTAAAATATCTATTAGATGAATTTGAAACTGATACTCGAAAAATATGGGAGACTAATATATTTGGGAAATCTCTCCATGAACTTGTGAAGGAAGGGCTATCGAATAAACTCATGCGCATGCCTGAAGATGCCCAGATGAAGATACAAGAAACATTGCAGCGTATTATAAATGACGGAAATGGAGGACTTATATGTATAATATTATAGTACTCCATGGAGATACGTAAAAAGGATACCTTTATTCGGTATCCTTTTTACGTATCTCTATTCTTCTTATTTTGCCACTTATCGTTTTTGGTAACTCATCTACAAATTCTATTATACGAGGATATTTATATGGTGCAGTTACTTTTTTAACGTGATCTTGTAGCTCGACTTTGAGTTCTTCGCTAGCTTCATATCCTTTTGAAAGGATTATGGTTGCTTTGACCACCTGCCCCCTTATCGGATGAGGCACGCCTGTTATGGCACATTCTAGGACTGCTGGATGTTCTAGCAAGGCGCTTTCGACTTCGAATGGCCCTATCCTGTATCCTGAGCTCTTTATGACGTCATCTGCCCTACCTACAAACCAGTAATAGCCATCTTCATCCCTCCAGGCCATGTCTCCAGTGTAATATATGCTGTTGTGCCATACACTTTTTGTCTTTTCATCATCTCTATAATAGCCATCAAACATCCCCACAGGTTTTTTCCTATCTGTATAGACTACTATCTGTCCCTCTTCTCCTACATCACATGGTTCATTGTTTTCATCCAGAATATCTATATTATATCCAGGGACAGGTTTGCCCATGGACCCGGGTTTAGGCTCCATTCCAGGAAGGGTGGCCACTGCAACTGTCAATTCAGTTTGTCCGTATCCCTCCATAAGTTTTATACCTGTAGCTCTATAAAATTGACTATAGACTTCTGGATTTAGTGGTTCTCCGGCGACCACACAGTATTCTAGACTACTCAAATCATACTTTGTGAGATCTTCCTTTATAAGAAAGCGATATATGGTAGGTGGAGCACAGAAGGAAGTGATGCTATGCCTTGATATGACTTCGAGGAGCTCGTGTGGATTAAAGCGATCAAAGTCATAGACAAATACTGCGCATTCGCAGAGCCATTGACCATATAACTTACCCCAGACTGCCTTAGCCCAACCAGTATCGGCTACCGTTAGATGTAGTCCATCTTTTTTCACATTTTGCCAGTACTTAGCAGTTATAATATGCCCTAGAGGATAAGTGAAGTTATGTTGTACCATCTTTGGTTGTCCTGTAGTTCCCGATGTAAAGTATAGTAGTGAGATATCCGAATTTGTAGTAGCCATATCATCTGTAGGTTTTATGAAATTAGGGGACGCCTTTTCCACCTCGACGCTAAAATTATGCCAGTCCCCATCCACATTATTTCCTACTCCAATCTTAAATTGGAGAGTAGGCGAGTCCACATGAGCCCTATCTATGTGCTCAATTACTTCATCTTCAGTTACAGCGATGACAGCTTTTATGCTTGCGGCATTATTTCGATATATTAGATCTTTAGTGGTCAATAGATGAGTTGCAGGTACGGCAATGGCACCTAGTTTATGTAGGGCTAATATGCAGAACCAAAATTCATAGCGCCGTTTTAATATGAGCATTACGGCATCGCCCTTTTTTATACCTAGGGACATCAGATAGTTTGCAGTCTTGTCACTATAATATTTTATTTGAGAATATGTAAATGTCTTCTCTTCTCCTATATCGTTACACCAGACTAAAGCCTTTTTATTTGGACTAGTCTTTGCTAGTTCGTCAGCAACATCATATGCAAAGTTAAAATTTTCAGGAACTATAATTTCGCAATTACTATTGAAGTCATCTAATGATGAGAAGTCATTCTTTTTAAGAAATTTACTTAACATATTATATCCTACCTCTTTTTATATTCTTATATAAATGTATTTTTGATTTGTATTCTATGGTATAATAACAATTCTAAAGCTTAAAGGCATGGCAACCGGTACCAATATTATAGTCAATTGAATCACTGGAGGTGCATGATTTTCGAAAGTTTAATTCCAAATTATTTAATATAAGATAGTATAGTGTGTACTGAAAATAATGGGATCTATATTTTTATGAAAGTTGTAGAGTTCATGAATTGCCATGACTAAGATCCCTTATATTATTACTGCAAGAAATTTAGCCGGTCTATTATCTAAGGCAATCATTCCATGTTCGTAGGTGGAATCAAAATAGAGGGCATCTCCTTCATGTAGAATTAACTCATATTTACCTATGACGATCTTCAATGTTCCTTCTAGAACTAGGTTGAATTCCTGCCCTGGATGGGAGTTTAAACTGACGGGTTCATCATCGCCTTTATAATCCACCGTTACTATGAAAGGTTCTGCTTTTTTGCCAATAAAATTATAAGCAAGGCTTTCATATCTATATTCTTTACGTCTATCGACAACTAATCTTTTATTCTTTTTAACCAGTGAGTATGTCTTGAGTCTTGGTTCTTCACCAGTCAAAAGAGTAGAGAGTTCTACGCCAAATTTATTTGCTGCGTTGAATAGAAAACTCACCGGAATGTCAGTTTCACCATTTTCGTATTTAGAATAGAGTTCAGGCGATATGGCTAGTTCCCCTGCTATATCTTCCACAGAATCGCCGGCGATCTCTCTAAGCTCTCTAAGTCGTGCTCCTATTAGCTTGATTTGCTCTGACATGTAAATTCCTCCTCACCTTCGATTTTACTTTATGAATAGTATATTTTAAAACGAAGAATTATGCAAGTTGTATATATAATTTGCATAATTATGAAAACATTCATGTTCATATGACTACAAATATTAAAATTATACAATTTATACAGGATATTATATTAATATTGGGAAATAAAAGTGAAGAGTACCTCTAAACTTTATATTACGAATCGATTTAAGTTTACAGTACTTGACAAGATATTCTGTAGAGGGTATTATTTTAATAGAGTGAAGGGGAGTAATCCCTAGTCTAAGGACTAGTCTTCCAATCGTCAGGCCGGTGGGATATTCACCCGGTTGGGAGGCAATGTGTATCTTGCGGATAAGACCTTTGCTCAGCATATATGCTGGGCAAAGGTCTTTTTTATAATGTCTTACTAGGACATGCCTTCTAGGCGATGTCTTAAGTTATTTCACTCAGTTGAACTTTAGATTCACTAAAGGGAACTAAAATTTTATTTTATAGACAGGAGGAACAATACATGGAAATATTATTAGAAGGTCTTATGGCTATGACGTGGAAACAAGCTGTAATGATGTTGGTTGGTTTTTTTCTCATATACATAGCTATTAAAAAAGAGTATGAACCTATGCTTCTATTGCCAATAGGATTTGGCGCAATACTTACAAATATCCCCATGTCATCAGCTGTAGGTGAGGGTGGCTTTCTGACTATTCTCTATAATGCAGGTATAAAGACAGAACTCTTCCCTATACTGATATTTATCGCAGTAGGTGCTATGATAGATTTTAGTCCACTATTGAAACAACCTGTAATGTTATTTTTTGGGGCAGCTGCTCAATTTGGTATATTTGCAGCTATGCTTCTTGCTGCATCTACGGGAAAGTTTTCATTGCAGGAAGCTGCAGCCATTGGTATAATAGGGGCAGCCGATGGGCCTACGTCAATATATGTTGCAAATAAGTTTGCGAAAGATTATATAGGTCCCATATCAGTGGCGGCATATTCATATATGGCTCTTGTACCTTTCATACAACCCCCTGTAATTAGGCTTTTGACTACCGAAAAGGAACGCAAGATAAGAATGGAGGCAAATTATGACGCTAAAGTATCAAAAAAGGTTTTAATTGCCTTCCCAATATTGGTGACTATTATAGCTGGTATAATTGCACCTGTCAGTGTTGGTCTTGTAGGAGCTTTAATGTTTGGAAACTTAGTGCGCGAATGTGGCGTACTAGAGCGTCTATCTCAGTCCGCACAAAATGAACTTGCTAACCTTGTAACCCTTCTATTGGGAATTACAATAGGTTCTACAATGACAGCTGAGACATTCTTAGCACCCACTACTCTGTTGATATTGGGTATAGGACTTTTGGCGTTTATATTTGATACAGCGGGTGGAGTTTTGTTTGCAAAACTTGTAAATTTATTCTTAAAAGACAAGGTGAATCCAATGATTGGAGCGGCAGGTATATCTGCATTTCCAATGTCAGCTAGGATAATTCAAAAGATGGCACAAGAAGAGGACCCAAATAACTTTATACTAATGCAGGCAGTAGGCGCGAATGTTGCCGGACAGATAGGTTCCATAATAGCAGGAGGAATACTTCTTGCGTTATTATCTTGATGGGAGGTTTTATATATGAATAAATTAGTATTTGAGACCCTAAAGATAATGGGTAAAGGAATGGGAACAGTATTTTTCGTATTATTTCTATTTTTTGTGATGGTAAAACTTTTGACCAAAATATTTCCCCACGATGAGACTATGGGGCAATAGTGGTTTACTAGATTAATATTGTTACGTATTTACCTATGGGTCACAATAATCTAAGACAATGTAAGACGGCCTATGGCCTATGGGTCACAATAATGTAAGACGATTGAATAGTGAGTCTTATTTTATCTAGGGTTCCTGCTTAATATCTAAAAAGGATGGTATGATAACAGATTATGAAGATATTGCTTACTTCCCTCAATGCAAAATTTATACATTCAAATTTAGCAATAAGGTATCTGAAGGGATATTGTGAGGCCTATTCTTCTGCAGATGTAGCGATCCGTGAATTCACAATAAATGATCAGATAGAGAAGATATTGGCGAGCATATACCTAGAGGAGCCAGACGTAATAGGTTTTTCTTGCTATATATGGAATATAGAAGAGACACTCAAGCTTGCATCATCTATAAAGCAAGTTATACCCAGATGTAAGATAATACTTGGTGGGCCAGAGGTATCATATGATAGCCGTGAGTTCATGGCTAAATTTCCATATATCGACTTTATAATGTATGGTGAAGGAGAAGAGACGTTTAGACACTTTGTGGAGACGTTGGAGAATAGATCTGACTTTTCTAGTGTCAATGGTCTTGTCTATAGGGATGGAGGTAGGGTTATTCAAAATCCTCCTCGATCTAATATGGAGGATCTAGATATAATCCCTTTCCCATATAGGGATGGACTTTTGGGGCTTGAAAATAAGATAGTGTATTATGAGACATCACGGGGATGCCCTTTCAACTGTCAATATTGCCTATCATCTACAATAGATGGGGTCAGGTATTTTTCATTGGAGAGGGTATTGGATGAGATTGATTTTTTTATTGATAGGAAAGTGCCTCAAGTTAAGCTAGTAGATAGAACATTTAACTGTCATCCTAAGAGGGCAAAGGCCATAATAGAGCATATAATAAGGCAAGAAGGCAATACAAACTTTCATTTTGAAATTGCCGCTCATATTATGGATAGGGATATGTTAGAGCTCTTGAGGAAGGCTCCTCCAGGATTATTTCAGTTGGAGATTGGAGTACAATCCACAAACGAACATACCTTGGATTCTATACAGAGAAAGACTGACATAGGCAAAATATACCAGGTAGTGGAAAAGCTCCATACACCTCGTAATATTCATATACATCTTGATTTAATTGCGGGGCTTCCCTACGAAGACTATGATTCCTTTGCTGATTCTTTTGATGATGTCTATTCTATGCAGCCAGATAATTTACAACTTGGGTTTTTAAAGTTATTAAAGGGTTCAAGTATAAGACAAGAGGCCTCTGAACATGGATACAGATATACGACTTATGCACCATATGAAGTTCTAGGAAATAAATATATAGGATATGACCAGATTATGAATCTAAAGGCAATTGAAGAACTAGTCGGAAAATACTACAATTCCCATAGGTTTGAATATACATTAAAGTTTCTTATACCCTATTTTGACGATAGTCCGTTTATATTTTTTGAAGAATTTATGGAATACTGGATAGATAGGGGACTATTTAAGGTGTCCCATTCTCTCACTAGATTATATGAAATAATATATGACTTTGTAAGTGAAATGGACAGGATTCCTAAACAGATATTTAAAGAAGTTTTACGTTTTGATTATTGTCTATGGGAAAAACCATTTAATTATCCCAGATCTATTTATCCTAAGAGGTGGGGAACTGATGTACTTAAAGATTTCTTGGACGATGAAAAAAATATAGGCACCTACCTGCCAGGATATGAAAATTACACTAAAAAACAGCTCATGAGGTCGGTGCATATGGAGATATTTGAATGCGATCCAATATCTTACTGGGAAAAAGAGACATTTGTTTTGTTTGATTACAAAGACATCAATAAACTTGAGGGGACTAAATTTCATGTATTGAGGTGAATATGATGTCTTATGGTTCTATATATTTGAAGAAGAATGAGTTTTAGTAGCACCATAGATACTAAAAGTATTAATTTTAGTAAAGAACATAGGTTGTACATTTTTAGTCTATGCCGTAATACGTTTAGAAAGATGCCGAAGCGACTTTGATCAAATATTGAAAAGAGGATTGCAGCATCTTCATCTCTACCTCTCATGCCAATTAGTCATCTTGACAACCACCACATGTCCAACTGCACTCCTTGTTTTTGCATATACATTCATTTTCAAAATAATAGAGGTCTGAGCCACATTTAGGGCAGAAGGGAGTGCAGTGTACTTTTTTTGTACTATCTGAAGTTCCATAAGTATTATCTATTTTTTTATTTTCACCCATAAGATCACCCTATACATATATGTAGTTATTTGCTTCTGTCTTATTGTACCATCTATATATTCGGGTAGCAAGTAAATGCTTGTCTATATATGGAGAGGCCATTGTTTTTTTATCTTTTTGTATTCAATGCCCGAAAAAAATGTATAACGATATATAGATATACTATTCAACTTTAAGTTTGAGTAAATATAGTAAAAAGTTAAAAAAAAGGTATTGACACAGAATGTATTATTGTATACACTTATACATAACTCATTTTATGAATGAAGGTTAAAAAAAATTGCAGAAATTGCGAATTATGATATAGGGAGGTCATATGCATGTTAGAGTTCAGTGATAGGTCAAATACGCTAGAACAATACGCTTATAAGTATTCATTACAGGATGTGGAGGAGCCCAATCTCTATAGAGACTTATTTCCCTATGAAAGTGTGCCAAGAATTTCATTCAATCACAGACGTGTACCCATGTATGTTCCTGATGAGATATGGATAACAGATACTACATTTAGGGATGGTCAACAATCCATCGCTCCTTTTACAGTTGAACAGATGGTGGATATCTATGATATGTTACATCGTCTATCTGGACCCAACGGAGTAATTCGGCAAAGTGAGTTCTTTATATACACTGAGAAGGACAAAAAAGCTGTGCGGGAATGTATGGAGCGAGGTTATGAGTTCCCTGAGGTGACTAGCTGGATAAGAGCGACTGACAACGATTTCCAACTAGTAAAAGAGATGGGTATGAAAGAGACAGGAATTTTGGTAAGTTGCTCAGACTACCATATATTCAAGAAATTAAATATGACAAGAAGAGAGGCTATGGAACAGTATCTTTCAGTGGTTAAGCAAGCCTTAGAATATGGGATAAGGCCTAGATGTCATTTCGAGGATATAACTCGAGCTGATTTTTATGGTTTTGTTGTACCATTTGCCATTGAGCTTAGGGAGCTTATGGAGGAGAGCGGTATACCTATAAGAATTAGAGCATGTGACACTTTAGGTTATGGAGTACCATATCCAGGAGTGGCGCTTCCTAGAAGTGTTCCAGGTATAATATATGGTCTTAGGCATCATGCAGGTTTTCCAAGTGAGCTTATAGAATGGCATGGCCATAATGATTTTTATAAAGTGGCTGTAAACTCGGCTACTGCGTGGTTATATGGTGCTTCGTCTGTAAATTGTTCATTATTGGGAATTGGTGAGAGGACGGGCAATTGTCCACTAGAAGCTATGGCTATCGAATATGTGTCATTACGGGGTGATACCAATGGCATGGATCTATCAGTGATAACTGATATAGCCGAATACTTTGACAAAGAAATAGGTTATGACATCCCACCTAGCACACCATTTGTAGGTAGGAATTTCAATGTGACTAGGGCCGGTATACATGCTGATGGGCTTTTAAAGGATGAAGAGATATATAATATCTTTGATACGGAAAAGATATTAAAAAGACCACCACAGGTTGCTATAGGTCAACATTCGGGATTGGCAGGAATAGCTCACTGGATAAATACCTTTTTTGGTTTAGAAGATAAGGATATGGTTATAGATAAAAAAGATGAATTGGTTATAAAGATGAAGGAAAGTATTGATAGAGAATATGAGACTGGGCGTACAACAATGATGTCAGATGAAGAACTTGTCAATATGATAGAGCGATTTGATCCTGATTTATATAAAAAAATAATCAAATAGTCAATATATAAAAGCAGGGGTGTCCCTGCTTTTATATATTGCAGAATCAGTTAATCCCATATATAATATTATTGCCAATAGATGCCATTTTATACAGTTTTAAATTGTTCTTTAATACAATACACTATAGTTATAATCATAAACTGATAGAATTGTATGCTATATGTCTTTGATTTTAGTTTTAAACTGAACTATATGGACAGTTTTATTAATCTTAAAAATTAGTCAGTGTAATTATTTAAATTGCATTAATATCTGTAGTATTAGGTTTGTTGACTATGGAAAAATGGGTTTGGGCTATTGTTATAAAAATATAAACTATGGGAGGTAATAGACATGACTGATCTTCGTGGAATAGTCAATGCGCTTAAAGTGGGAAATGCACCAAAGGTAAAAAAATTGGTACAGACCTCTATAGATGAAGGCGTTGATCCTGTAGAAATTGTAAATAATGCTCTTATAGTGGGCATGAGCGAAATTGGAGAACTTTTTAAGAATAATCAAATATATGTACCTGAGGTGCTTATAGCTGCTAGGGCAATGCAAGCAGGTTTGACTGTGGTAAAGCCTTTATTAGTGGATAGAGATATAAAACCTATAGCAAAGGTGGCGATAGGTACTGTCAAGGGAGATCTCCATGACATTGGAAAGAATCTAGTTGCTATGATGATGGAAGGAGCGGGTATGGAGGTTATAGATCTTGGTATTGATGTGGCTCCAGAAAAGTTTGTAGATGCTGTGATTACATATGGTGTAGATATTGTGGCCATGTCTGCTCTCCTAACTACAACTATGCCTTATATGAGGGAGACAATCGAGGCCCTTGAAGCTGCAGGACTTAGGGAGCAGGTTAAAGTTATAATAGGTGGAGCGCCTGTGACACAGAGTTTTGCAGATGAGATAGGTGCAGACGGATATTCTTCAGATGCTGCATCTGCGGCTGAACTGGCAAAAGCGCTCATAAAATAAGAACCAACTAAGCGTAATCTTTAGTCATTTATTTTTGTTAAATACTGATAAAATAGGTGTGAACACTATATAATAGTACAGATATACTATATAATTGGTAGAGAGGATGACGCAAGATGGACTGGAAAGTAGTTTTATCATCTTTTTGCATATTATTTTTAGCTGAATTGGGAGATAAGACACAATTGGCAGTGTTTACACTTGTTACCCAGAATAAAAGGCCTATTCCTGTATTTATAGGTGCATCTTTTGCACTGACTTTGGTGACTTTTATAGGTGCCTTCTTTGGAAACATTGTAACAAAGTATATACCCACCTATATATTAAAATTACTGTCTGGAATACTATTTTTGGTGATAGGAGCCTTTATAATAAAAGATGCAATACCTGAAACATTAAAAATGATATAGGAATTATATATATTGAACTTTAATGTTAAAGACATTAGTATATGAGTGCAAATGTTCTCATTTTAAATATTGATAGTAATATCTTCATACGGTGGCTATATTGGAGTTATCATATGGTTTGTGTGAAAAGCTTGCATATCTATGTTGGAAGGAGATGGGTATGGTAGTAATTGAAGTAGTTCAAGGTGGTAGTCGGACAAAAATCTTAGCAGAGAGGGGAGTTAATCTCCTTGAATTACTAATAGAGAATGGATATAGTATAGATTCGCCCTGTGGAGGTAAGGGAATATGTGGTAAGTGCAAAATAAGAGTATTAGCCGATAAAGACAAATATGGGAAAAAGTATCAGCTAGCGTGCCACACAACGGTGGAGGAAGACCTTGTAGTTGAAATTCCTGAGCGGAAAAAAGATGGGGTTCAGATTATGACATCAGGACAATTAACCATATCTACTAATTCGTCAATTAAGAAATCATACATAGAGCTTACTCCACCCAGCATAGATGACCAAATAAGTGATGTGGCGAGAATCGATATGGCAATGGCACCTGCTAGAGTATCTAATGAGCTCATAGCAGATGTACCAGATATTCTTCGGCTTAATAATTTTAAAGTTACAGCAGTAATGTATTACAATACCATTATAGGTATAGAGCCAGGAAACACGGAAGATATAAGTTATGGAATAGCGATTGATGTAGGAACAACCACAATTGTAGGATTTTTAATGGAACTAAATACTGGTGAGGAGTTAGGGAGATATTCATCTTTAAATCCCCAAAGTGTCTATGGGGCAGATGTGATGACTAGGATAGATTATACAGTGACCAAATTGGAAGGATTATCAACGTTAGGACAGCTTTTAAGAGATGAGATAAATAATATGATATATTATTTTTGCACTCAATATGAAATTTCAGCCCAGGATATATATGAAATAGTATTTGTAGGCAACACTATAATGATGCATATACTGGCAGGAATTCCTATTAAGAATATTGCCTCATCTCCTTTTATACCAGTGGTATGCAAGAGATTAGAGCTAGCTAGCAGGGATTTGGAATTAAAAATATACAGGCACGGGCGAGCGGTTATACTTCCTATGATATCAGGCTATGTAGGAGCAGATACGGTAGCAGCAATATTGAATTGTGGTATGCATAGGGATTCAAACATGAGTTTACTAATAGATATTGGGACTAATGGTGAGATAGCCCTTGGTAATAGTGATGGAATATCAGTATGTTCTACAGCTGCAGGTCCCACATTTGAAGGAGCGAGTATTGAATGTGGACTAGGTGGAATTTCAGGTGCAATCAATAGGGTTTATATAGAAGATGATGTACGCTATACTACCATAGGTGGATTACCCCCAAAGGGAATATGTGGTTCTGGCATAGTTGATACAGTTGCACAGATGTTAAAGTCAGGTATATTGGATAAGACAGGTAGGATAATATCACCTACGGAAGAGATGGGAAATCTATCAACAGATTTAAACAAAAGGTTGGTGTTAAAGGAAGGCCAACCAGCTTTTCTATTGACTACTAAACGGGGGGATAGTTCTAAAGATATATATATATCCCAAAAAGATATAAGAGAGGTCCAACTTGCAAAGGGAGCAATTAGGGCTGGTATAGAGGTTCTCATGAAAGACAAGGGAATTTCATATTCCGATGTATCAAATGTCTATCTGGCAGGTGGATTTGGCAATTACATAGACTGTAGTTCTGCTATGGATATAGGTCTTATACCTAAAGAGTTTAATGGTAAAATTGTAGAGATTGGAAATGCTGCAGGGGCAGGCGCTAAGATGGCCCTTCTCTCTAAGAATATGATAGAGGAGGCAGATACAATTAAAGGGATGGCAGATTATGTTGAGCTCTCGTCAAGTGTAGACTTTCAAACCTATTTTATAAAATATCTAGACTTTTAAAAATATTTATTTATCAAAAAAGATTAAACAGCATTGTCTTATTGAAATATGAATCCTTGGCTGTTTAATCTTTTTTATTATTTAGCACTATCTACTCGATAAGATATGGTTTAAATTTTCATATCACACACCTAAAACATGATACCCACCGTCTACGTGGATATTTTCCCCTGTTATTCCCCTAGATAAGGAGCTGAGTAAAAAGAGTGCGGTATCTCCAATCTCTTTTTGAGTTATGGGTTGCTCTAAGGGGATCTTTTCTTCGTATTGCTTGAGCATGGTTGTAAAATCTCTTACTCCTCTGGCGGAAATAGTCTTGATAGGACCTGCAGATATGGAATTGATCCTTATATTATTCGGGCCAAGATCGACTGCTAGGTACCTCACTGATGCCTCAAGGGCAGCCTTTGCAACCCCCATGACATTATAGTTAGGGATGGCTCGTTCGCCTCCGAGATATGTAAGGGTGACTATACTTCCACCGTCATCGCTCATCAAAGGTTTTGCATATCGTGTAACTGCAACTAATGAATATGCACTTATATTTTGTGCTAATAGATATCCATTCCTAGATGTATTATAGTATGCGCCTTCTAGTTCTTCCTTCTTGGCAAAGGCTACGCTGTGTACTAATCCATGTAATACACCTACATCTTTTTTAATATTGTCAAACATATGTTTTATCTGATCATCATCTGTCACATCGCATCTGTATATATTAATTCCTTCCATATCGCGGGTAAGATTTTTTACTGATTTTTCAGTTCGATCATCTTGACAAGATAGAAGCAGATTGGCGCCGGCATCAAAACATGCTTGTGCTATACCCCATGCAATGCTCCATTTATTCGATACTCCCATTATGAGTATATTTTTATCCTTTAAAAGCTCTGTCATACAAGAAACTCCCTTCTAAATAATATATGCACCATACTTATTTATTATATCATATATATCCTTAGAGTAGTTACCATATAATACGACTGCAGCTCGACCGTGATAGGACCTCAATATAGCTTCTGCCCGTTCAGTACAATCTATTATGAAAGCTAAAGGTTCTTTTATAATAGCTTGGAGCTTTGATATAAACTCACGTATGCTACTTATTGAGTCCATAGACTCATGGAATTTGATACAAGGCACTGGATTTAAGAGGTCACAATCTATGAGTATATCCATGATGTCAAACGGCTCTGTAGAATGATTAACTTCAATTTCTAAAAGTCTGTTATCTATATTTTCCACATGAGTAAACTTATATGGTGAGCATATAAGTTCGGGAGGCTCTGCAATGGGTGGTTTAGGATTTAGGTTTTGGAGCGAATGTTTAATAGCACTTATATGCATAGGAGTAGTTCCACAGCATCCACCAATAATGTTTGCTCCAGCGTTAACTAGTTTTGTCATCTGTTTGGCCATATCCTCTGATTGCAAGGGATATACTATATTGCCATCTATGACCTCAGGTATTCCTGCATTGGGTTGGACTATTAAAGGAATTTTAGAGACAGTTTTCATCTGCTGTATTATAGGTAAGAGACTTAGTGGGCCACCAGAGCAGTTGGCACCGACACTGTTAGCTCCTAAACTTTGAAGAGTAGATACTACTGATTTAGGGGGGTTGCCCATTAATGTATTGCCTTGTGTCTCAAAGGTAGAGGAGCATATTATAGGTAGATCACTATTTTCAATGGCAGCCAAGAGGGCAATGCGACTCTCCATAAGATCCATCATGGTTTCAATTATTATGAGGTCAGCGCCGGCATCTGTTACAGAGGTAATCTGCTCTTTAAAGGTCTCGTACATATCATTGAAGTTAAGAGAACCATATGGTTCCAACATTTCACCCGTAGGTCCTATGGAAGCAGCTACATATCCATTGTCTCCCATAACATTCCTAGCTATGTATATGGCTTTAGAGTTGAGTTCATCACTCCTAGATTCTAGTCCAAATTTTTTGAGTTTTATACGGTTTGCTCCAAATGTATTTGCTTGTATGACAATGCTTCCAGATTTTTTATATGCTCTATGAACTTTTTCTATGAGGTCAGGATGTGTATCGTTCCAAAGCTCTGGACATTCGTCGGATGTGAGCCCTAAATTTTGTAACATTGTGCCTATTGCCCCATCAAATAAAAGGATAGAATCTTCTGTTACCATATTATATTCCTCCTTATAGTATGATCATAGTTATTTAAATATTGAACTGTAATCTCAAATAAACTCA
>CALKWW010000129.1 GCA_938003945.1 uncultured Bacillota bacterium
TTATCCACATGACCCCCACCGATTTGATATTTGTTTTAGATTACACCTTCTAAATATATTATTTTTCTGTGGATAACCACAGGCTATCCACAGTGCCTTTAAAGTTAAAAAACCTGCAACCATCATAGTTGAATAGCTGCAGGTGCAGGATCACTCTATTTAAATTCGATTGCCTTAGTAGGACATTTTTTAATTGCCTTTTCTACACTGGGATCTAACTTAGTTGGGGCCTTTACATTGGAAACCTTCGCCTTCCCACCTTCTATCACAAAATGCTCTGGAGATAGTTTTGTGCATACCCCACATCCTATGCAGTATTCCTCTTTAATAGCCAGTGTGTCTCCCTCTGCCTCTTTCGCACCAACTGGAATATCTTCTTTCTTTACCATTAAGGACATAATATATGCCATGATAAATATGGAGATTGTGGTAAGCACCCAGCGTATGCCCATAAACTTAGGTCCTAAGAACTTTGCCTCATTAGCCAGCATAGGAACCTTTACGACAGCCCAAGAGCTAAGTATTATGACAATATTCGAAACGCTGGCTCCTTTATTTAGTAGCATCTTACAGACTGGAAAAGCAGCATATATTGGCCCTGCTGAAAAACTGCCAAGCAAGAAGGATAAAATTGGTCCCTTTATCCCAGAACCCTCACCAAATCCCTTCATGATAGTCTCCCTCGGCACCCATGCCTCTATCAGCGATGTCAAAATAAATATAACTGGCATAATCTGAAGCATTTCTTTGACATAGTACATACTACTCTCAACTGAATCTGATGCCATCTGAGGTGCTGCAATTGCAAGTACAATATATGAGAGTACCACTATGGTCAAAAGTTTATTCTTTTTTAGTGTCTTAGCTATATTCACATTATCACCCCCATAAGTAGCGAAATAATTATTGCAAATACAAAGCTAAGAGAATTCCTTATAATTGTAAACTTTGACCCAAACTCATCTCGCTCCAGAGTAAAGGTCACCAAGCCTACCATGGTCAAAGTAGTCAAAAATGCCACCGCTGGAACAATGCTTATACCTGCATCTACTAGAGATCCAACTAGTGGAAAGGCCACAAAAGCCGGTATCAAAGTTATGCTCCCTAAAAATGCAGAAACCACCGTTGATATGAGGGTATTTGACTTACTTGCAAGCTCCCTAATAGTTTCGGGCGGTATGAAAGTGAGTATCAGTCCTATTAGAAAAAGTATCCCTATGATCTCACCTAGCATATTCCCCATCATACCTCTTGCCATCTTCATAGAACCTAGAGTCTTATCCTTATCTTTGACTATAGATATGATAAATGCAATAATTGTTATAATCCAAAGCGCCTTTGTAAATATATCCACAAAATTTCCCCTTTCCTTTTTTGATGTTCTATATTATAATTCGTGTCATAGTAATATACAGTAACCTTGGTTACTAATTGGGGGTAGTTTATAGTGACTTTGGAAAAATATATAGACTTAATTGCAAATATAGATCTATTTAGAACTTTTTCAAGAAGAGAACTTGTGGACTTGTTTAAGATAGATAACTATCATATTCGGAAATATGATAAAGATCAGGTAATTCACTTTCAAAATGAGATCTGTACTACTATGGATATTATATTGATAGGCCAAGCTGCGGCACAAAATATAGATGAAGATGGTAATATTCTAACTGTATCCACCTTTACCCCTACTGATATTATGGGTGCTAACCTTATATTTGCAACCCGAAATTCCTATCCCATGACAGTCATAGCAAAATCTGATGTCACTATACTGCATATACATAGAAAATTTATACTTGAACTTTGTCAGAGCAATACGGAATTTTTAAAAGCCCTTATAACGGTTATTTCCGATAAGGCCATAACCCTTACAGATAAGATAAACTCTATATCTTTAAAGACAATAAGAGAGTGTATAATCGACTTTTTGACATATGAATACCATATTCAAAAGACAAATGTAATCAAACTAAATATGACAAAGAAAGAAATGGCTGAAAGACTTGGAATACAAAGGCCCTCCCTCTCTAGAGAGTTAAATAAAATGAGAACAGATGGACTCATAGAATATGATGCAAAGACTATTACGATTAAAGACATGAATATTATAGCTGGCCAAAAATAAAATTAGCCCCTATACGCTTGATTAAAGTATAGAAGCGCTAAAATTATAAAGCTGTAGAACTTATCATATGGTAGTTATCACGCATCCGATCATATGCACTTTTAAGTAGCTCTCTCGATGTGGCTATATTGACTCTGATAAATCCCTCTGACTCCTCGCCAAAGCCAGAACCCATATATACTCCCACCTTGGCATGGTTGACAAACCAATCTTCCAATTGAGACTCAGATATGTTTAAAGCTCTACAATCAATCCACAGCAGATAAGTTCCTTGAGGTTCAACGATTTTCAGTTGGGGAAAATACTGCTTAAAATAATTCTTTGTAAAGAGATAATTTCCATAGATATACTCAATCACATCATCTACCCAATATTCACATTTATTATAGGCGGCCTCCATTGCTGCCAGGGCATATATATTGGGATTTCTCATGCCTGCTCTATCGATCATATCTTCTACTTTTTTTCTAATATCCTCATTGGGAATAATGAGGGAGGAGATGATCAAACCAGGCACATTGAATGTCTTAGTTATAGAATTAGCCAAAATCACATTATCTAGATATTTTTGTGGCATTTTTACAATCGGCGTGTGCATATTGCTTTTATATACCATATCCGCATGAATTTCATGCGAA
>CALKWW010000130.1 GCA_938003945.1 uncultured Bacillota bacterium
GAACGCTAAAAGCATTGATTTATCTATGATTCAGAAAAAAATGCGAAAACTCAAGCTTTTTTATTAGAAGGTGTGATTCCATCACACCTTCTAATTGTCTTTTCTATTTTATATATTTGAAAGCTTTTTTATACCTATTTTTATTCTTTTTAATGACTCTTCTTTACCTAAGAGCTCCGCCAGTTCAATACCTCCACCGGGAGTATATTGTTTACCTGATAGTGCAACCCTAACTGGCCATAGCACTTGTCCGTTTTTTGCCCCTAGTTTTTTTACAAGTTCCATCAATGAATCATGTATAGTATCAAAATTCCATGCTTCTAATCCTTCTAGCACTTTAACTACCTCTTTTAGATATATAAGTGCATTCTCAGGATTTGTCTTCATTCGCTTGTGGATATAGAGATCTATGTCATAATCTGGTAACTCATCAACGAAATCAAGCTGCTCCGGTATATCTGAGAGTACCTCTGTCCTGGTATGAAGAAGTCTGCTTAAGACACTATAGTCAACCTCTTTTTTCTTTATAGCCTCTTTAAAATAAGGTGTTGCCACTTCTTCAAATTCATCTAAGCTCAGTTTTCTTATATATTCTCCATTCATCCACTTTAGTTTTTCTATATCGAATATTGCAGGCGATTTGCTCAATCCTCTTATAGAAAAATTCTCTATTAGTTCTTCTAAAGTGAATAGTTCTTGTTCAGTCCCTGGGCTCCATCCCAATAGGGCGATATAATTTATTATAGCCTCTTTTAAATATCCCTGATAGTAGAGATCTTCAAAAGATGCATCTCCCTCTCGTTTACTCAATTTTTTACCATCTTCCCTAAGTATTAGAGGAAGATGTATGTAGGTGGGTATCTCCCAACCAAAAGCCTTATATAATAGATTGTATTTTGGTGTTGAAGATAGATATTCACTACCTCTAACCACATGTGTTATATCCATAAGATGATCGTCAATTACATTGGCAAAGTTGTATGTAGGCATACCATCCGACTTTATAAGTATATTATCATCTAGGGATGAATTCTCTACTGTAATTTTCCCAAAGACCTCGTCTTTAAAGGTTGTAGTTCCTGTTTGGGGCATCTTCTGCCTTATTACATAACTCTCGCCTGCCTCTAATTTCTCCTTAACCTGTGCTTCAGTTAAAGACCTGCAATGGCCATCATATTTAAAGGGTGTTTTTTTGTTTTGGTTCTTCTCCCTCAAATCATCTAAGCGTTCCTTACTGCAAAAACAATAGTATGCCTCACCTTTATCTATAAGTTCTTTTGCATACTTTTCATATATACCCTTTCTTTCGCTTTGGATATAAGGACCATAGTCGCCTCCTATATCTGGCCCTTCATCATGCTCTAAACCAACTATTTTAAGTGTTTTATAGATTACATCAATTGCATCATCTACATATCTATCCTGATCTGTATCTTCTATACGAAGTACAAATTTGCCATCTTTACTCTTTGCAATTAAGTATGCATAGAGAGCTGTCCTCAAATTACCTATATGCATATAACCAGTAGGACTGGGGGCAAATCGTGTTCTAACTTCTCCCATCTTTTAATCCTCCTATGTTTTATTGAAATAAAATCCTTCCCATTTTTGACGTCTGTTTATTATATTTATTTCACTTCTTTATTTTTCCCTTTTATTATATCATGATTCTATAACATCTCAAAATATTCGCAAAACCTCTAGTTTTTATGGATGAGCGCTTTCGGTTTTTTTCATATATTTACTTAGCTTTATAATATCAACTTGGGTACATGGAAGAAATCTGTAAAAGACACCTCTTATATAGACCTATGAAATCAATCGCTTTTTCATAATATTATAAAATCATAGCAAACTCCGGAGTATTGGGTTGAAAGTTTTTAATTCTATAAATCCTATTAAAACCTGCTCCTAAGAGCTAAAATATGATATAGCAGGGTGTTTTTTTGTCTATAATATGATATCATTAATTAAAAATTACACTTATAAAAGGAGTATGAGTTATGCTAAATATAAAGAATCTTGTCGCCCATATGATAAGTGACAAAATTGATATACTCACTGTAGATGATCTCATGGATATACTTGAATATCCTCCAAATCCAGATATGGGTGATGTTGCACTACCTTGTTTTAAATTAAGTCGTATACTGAAAAAGTCTCCCGTTCAGATAGCTGATGAATTGGCAGCAATTTTACCTGAAGACAAATATATAGAGAGAATAGAGCCGGTATCGGGCTATTTAAATTTTTTTGTAAATAGGGATATATTTATAAAGGAAACTGTAGAGGCAATATTGACGAAAAGCAAAAACTATGGTTCCTCTAATATAGGAAATGGAAAGAATGTTGTTATTGACTATTCTGCTCCGAATATTGCAAAGCCATTTCATATAGGACATCTAAGATCCACCTCTATAGGTAATGCCCTCTATAATATATTTGAGTTTACAGGCTATAATTGCATAGGAGTGAACCACCTAGGCGACTGGGGAACCCAATTTGGTAAACTCATAGTGGCCTATAAAAAATGGGGTTCCAAGGACAGAGTTGAAAAATATCAGATAACAGAACTTATGGACCTATATGTAAAATACCATGAAGAAGCTGAAAAGCATCCTGAATTAGACGATGAGGCGAGAGCTTGGTTTACAAAGATGGAAAAAGGAGATAAAGAGGCTTTAAATCTTTGGCAATGGTTTAAAGATATAAGCCTAAAGGAATTCTCTCGCATATATGAACTTTTAGATATAAGCTTTGATTCTTACGCAGGGGAGAGTTTCTACAACGATAAGATGGATGCTGTAATAGATGAGCTAGAGGAAAAAGAGCTACTTACTGAAAGTGAAGGTGCCCATATAGTAGATCTTGAAGAGTATGAAATGCCTCCTTGCCTCATATTGAAGAAAGATGGAAGCACCCTATATGCAACTCGAGATATTACAGCTGCCATCTTTAGGAAGAATAAATATGACTTTGACAAATGTATATATGTAACAGGAGCAGCACAGAGCCTCCATTTTAGACAGTGGTTTAAAGTAATAGAGTTAATGGGATATGACTGGGCAGATAAGCTTGTCCATGTACCTTTTGGTACCATAAGTATAGGTGGCGAAAAGATGGCCACTAGAAAAGGTAAGGTCATATTACTTGAGGACGTGTTGAACGAAGCCATAGATAAGACACTCAGTATAATTGATGAGAAGAATCCTGACCTAGAAAATAAAGAAAGTATTGCCAAACAGATGGGAGTAGGTGCCATCATATTTAGCGACCTAAGTAGCAACCGTATAAAAGATATCTCTTTTTCTTGGGATGAGATACTAAATTTCGATGGTGAAACAGGTCCCTATGTTCAATACACCCATGCTAGAGCTTGTAGTGTTCTATCTAAGGCAGATATAACTAATTATCACTCATTTGATCCTTCCCTCATTGATAGTAGGAAAGAATACAATCTTGTTAAAAGCCTAGCACTCTTTCCAATAAAGGTTGTAAAAGCCATGGAGGAGCTAGAGCCATCAATAATTACACGCTATCTAGTAGATCTTGCCCAAGACTTTAATCGGTTCTATCACAATCATTCAATCTTAAATGTAGATGATGTGGAGATAAAGAAAGGACGTATCGCTTTAACTTTTGCCACTAAAACTACATTGGAGAATGGTTTGAAACTCATAGGACTTAAAGCTCCCGAGAGAGTATAGTTAAAGGAGAGGATTTCAATTGAATAAAATTGTCCTTACAGGTGGGGGCACAGCAGGCCATGTAATTCCCAATATTGCACTCATCCCCTATCTTCAAGATAGGGGATATGATATCTACTATATGGGAACCAAAAATGGAATTGAAAATGAATTGATATCTCAACTTCCTGAAATTGAATATTACTCAGTTAAATCGGGAAAATTTAGACGATATTTGGATATAAAAAACATATCTGACCCCTTTAGAGTATTATATGGAGTAGGCCAGTCGGCGAATATCATAAAAAAGTTAAAACCATCAGTTGTGTTCTCAAAGGGTGGTTTTGTATCAGTTCCTGTGGTAATGGGTGCATGGCTCAACAATGTCCCCGTGGTTGTACATGAATCTGATTTAACTCCAGGACTTGCAAATAAAATTGCAACAAAATTTGCAAAGAAAGTGTGCACAACTTTTCCAGAGACAGTTGAGCATTTTAAAGAGGGAAAGGCCATACATACAGGAACTCCTATAAGGCCTGAGCTTCTGAAGGGAAATAAGGATTTTGGATTGAGTATCTGTAAATTTAATACTAAAAAACCTATAGTTTTAATAATAGGTGGAAGCCTTGGAGCAGTAGCCATAAATCAAGGCATAAGAAATATATTAAAAAAACTCTTGACAAAATTCCAAGTTATCCACATATGTGGAAAAGGGAATATTGATAATTCGCTATTGGAGGTGAAGGGGTATAGACAGTTCGAATATGTAGGAGATGAACTTCCACATCTGATGGCTGCTGCCGACATTGTAGTATCACGCGCCGGCGCCAACGCCATACACGAACTTCTAGCCCTTAGAAAACCTGCACTCTTGATTCCCTTGCCATTGAGCGCAAGTAGAGGAGATCAGATATACAACGCCAAATCCTTTGAAAGACAAGGTTTCAGCAAGGTATTATTTCAAGAGGATATGACAGAAGATCTATTATATTCTGCTATATTAGATCTATATAGAAACAAGGCTATGTATGTACACAATATGGAAAGCCATGATATTAAAAACAGCATAGAAATGATTATAGACATAATAGATGAATGTACTAAATGAGAGACCAAATTGGTCTCTTATTTTTTTCCACAAGGTTGTTAATAAAAAAATTAAGTTAATCACAAAGTTATCCACATAAGGAAAGAGTGTTTTTGCCAGTAAAATAGAGTAATCCCCAGACTTATCCACACTATCCACACAATTAACATCACTTTGGGGATAGTTTATCCATATTTTATCCACATCTTTTCAACTAATATAAGTTTTCCACTCTATTGATTTGGCATAGAAGTTGTCCACATCTAAAATTGACCACATAGCTACCATGTATATCAGGTGCACACTAAAAAAGGTGAATAACGTACGTTATTCACCTTTTTATGGAAATCAACTATCTGTATCTTCTTTATTTTCATTATCCGCTTTTTCTTCATTTTCTTCATCTTCGTCTTCATCTTCGACTCTCGCCACGGCCACAACCTTTCCATCATCCCCCATCCTCATGAGGGTAACACCCTGGGTGTTTCTACCCATTATGGATATCTCTTCTGCCGGTATACGTATTATTATACCATTCGAATTTATCATCATAATATCATCGTCTACATCCACAATCTTTAGGGCGATTAAATTACCAGTCTTAGCAGTGCGATTCATGGTAAGTATCCCCTTGCCACCTCGAGTCTGGGATCTATACTCTTCTATTGGAGTTCGCTTTCCAATGCCATTTTCACTCACTGTGAGCACGTAACCTCCATGGCGTACAACTTCCATATCTATTACAAAATCATCACTATCAAGCTCTATTCCCTTGACTCCCATGGATACTCTCCCCATATCCCTGACATCAGATTCATGAAATCTTATGATCTTACCGCCTTTTGTCGCAAGTAATATCTCTCTATCTCCGTCTGTGAGTTTCACTCCAACTAGTTCATCTTCATCCCTTAAATTTATGGCAATTATACCACCTCGTCTTATATTTTTAAAATCAGACAAAGGCGTCTTCTTGACAGTACCAGCCCGTGTAGCCATAAATAGATAATATTCTTCATCTGTATCATCTATTACCGGGATAAATGATTGCACCTTTTCATTTGGCTGCAACTGGAGTATATTTACAATTGCTGTACCCTTAGCCTGCCTACCTGCTTCAGGAATTTCATATGCCTTTAACTCATATACCCTACCTAAACTAGTAAATATGAGAAGTCGTTGATGAGTAGATGTTATATACATATCCTTTATAAAATCTTCTTCCCTGGTCGAGAGCCCAGTTATTCCCTTGCCTCCCCGGCGCTGACTCTTGTACTCTGATAGGGGGGTTCTCTTCACGTAACCATAGTGGGTTAGGGTTATTACTACATCATGTTCATCTATTAAATCCTCTATGTCTATATCATGCCTATAGGGCACTATGTCTGTCTTGCGTTCATCACCATATCTATTCTTTATGGCTATTAATTCGTCTTTTATTATGCCATATAACATATCCTCATCAGCCAATATTGATTTAAGATATGCTATAGTCTCTTGAATCTCACCATACTCATCCTCTATCTTTTCTCTCTCGAGACCTGTGAGCCTCTGTAGCCTCATATCAAGTATCGCCTGCGCTTGTCTCTCTGACAGATTGAAGCTATCTATAAGTCCTTCCTTCGCAATTTGAGCAGTCTCTGAGGCTCGTATAAGCTTTATAACTGCATCTATATTGTCTAGTGCTATAAGCAGTCCTTCTAGGATATGAGACCTATCCTCTGCCTTTTTGAGGTCAAATTGGGTACGTCTAGTCACCACATCCTTTTGATGATCTATATAGTGAAATAGCATCTCCTTTAGGCTCATTATCTTAGGACGGCCGTCTACAAGGGCAAGAAGTATTATTCCAAATGTCTCTTGCATCTGAGTATGTTTAAACAGATAGTTTAATATTATATCGGGATTGGCATCGCGCTTTGTCTCAATGGCTATACGCATACCATTTCTATCTGACTCATCCCTTATATCAGATATACCTTCTATTCTCTTATCCTTTACCAGTTCAGCTATCCTCTCTATGAGACGTGCTTTGTTTACCATGTAAGGGATTTCTGTAACTACAATCCGAGACTTACCTCCACCCATCTCCTCTATATCCGTCTTTGATCTTATTATAACCTTACCACGACCCTTGGCATATGCCTTCATTATTCCACTCTTTCCCAGTATTGTTCCACCAGTGGGGAAATCTGGACCCTCTATATATCCCATAAGTTCTTCTAAGGACATATCGGGATTATCTATTAGAGCTATTACACCGTCTATTACCTCATTTAAATTATGGGGAGGTATGTTTGTAGCCATCCCTACTGCTATTCCCGATGATCCATTTACTAAAAGATTTGGAAATCTCGAGGGCAATACAATGGGCTCTTTTAAAGTCTCATCAAAGTTTGGCATAAAATCAACTGTCTCTTTTTTTATATCAGTGAGCAGTTCCATGGCAAGTCTTGACATCCTAGCCTCTGTATACCTCATTGCAGCTGCAGAGTCTCCATCTATGGAGCCAAAATTTCCATGCCCATCTACTAGAGGATACCGTATGGAAAAATCCTGTGCCATACGTACCATACTGTCATACACCGCTGTATCACCATGGGGATGGTACTTACCTAATACATCTCCCACTATTCTAGCTGACTTTCTATATCCCTTATCAGGGGTC
The DNA here is from genome assembly GCA_938003945.1 of uncultured Bacillota bacterium. Lineage (GTDB taxonomy): Bacteria > Bacillota > Clostridia > Caldicoprobacterales > Xylanivirgaceae > UBA3920. Next base: position 7,439 of record CALKWW010000130.1, read on the forward strand.
ATTCCTAATTCATACATTGAATAGAGTATACGCCTATGTACAGGCTTTAGCCCATCCCGTACATCAGGAAGAGCACGACCTACTATTACACTCATGGCATAGTCAATATACGATTCTTTCATCTCTTTTTCAATATTGACATCTATTATCCTGTTATCTTCAGAAGCCATAATCATTCCTCTTTCTATATGTCAAGATTTTTAACTAATTTTGCATTTTCCTCTATAAATTCACGCCTCGGTTCCACCTTTTCACCCATTAGTACTGTAAAGACCTCATCGGCTGCAATAGCATCATCGAGATTTACCTTTAGTAGAGTACGGGTGTCAGGATCCATAGTTGTCTCCCAAAGTTGTTCCGGATTCATCTCTCCCAAACCTTTATATCGCTGTATGTTTATATTTCCGCGTCCTATATCCTCTAGCAACCCATCAAGTTGTTCATCACTATATACATAATATTCTGATTTTCCCTTAGCTACCTTATAAAGTGGGGGCTGGGCAATATATACATGGCCTTCTTCTATGAGAGGTCTCATATAACGATAGAAAAATGTGAGAAGAAGAGTTCTTATATGACTTCCGTCTACATCGGCATCAGTCATACATATTATCTTGTGATACCTCAACTTTTCTATATCAAAATCTTCCCCTATTCCCGCTCCAAATGCTGTTGTCATGGACTTTATCTCGTTATTTTCAAGTATTTTATCTATCCTTGCCTTCTCTACGTTTAGTATCTTACCCCTCAATGGAAGTATAGCTTGAAATTGTCTGTCTCTACCTTGCTTTGCCGAGCCACCAGCTGAATCTCCCTCTACTATAAATATTTCACTTAGTGCAGGATCGCGCTCTGTACAGTCTGCTAGTTTACCTGGAAGAGATGTGCTATCTAGAACACTCTTACGTCTAGCAAGTTCCCTAGCCTTCCTAGCTGCATCCCTAGCCCTAGCCGAAGTTAGAGCTTTTTCTATTATAACCTTTGCATGTGAAGGATTTTCCTCTAAAAACGCCTCAAGTCCACTGCTTATTATGTTCTCAGAGAGTCCCCTCACTTCACCATTTCCAAGTTTCGTCTTAGTCTGCCCTTCAAATTGTGGATTAGTAAGTTTGACACTTATGACAGCTGCTAGCCCCTCTCTTACATCTTCCCCAGTCAGATTGCTCTCGTTTTCTTTCAAAATATTGTTTTTCCTAGCATAGTCATTCATAACTCTAGTCAATGCAGCTCTAAACCCACTGAGATGAGTACCACCTTCTTGGGTATTTATATTATTGGCAAAAGAATAAATATTTTCCATATAAGTGTTATTGTACTGCATTGCAACCTCTACTATGGTATCATCCCTCTTACCCGATATATATATGGGATTTGGGTGAAGGGCTGTCTTATTTTTATTTAGATATTCTACAAATGAAACTATACCACCTTCATAGTGAAACTCCTCTTTTTCTCCCGTTCGCCTATCTTCAAGAGTAATTTTTAGTCCCTTATTTAAAAAAGCGAGCTCCCTCAAACGTTTTTTTAGTACATCAAAACTATATTCTGTATCTTCGAAAATCTCATCATCAGCTTTAAAAGATATCTCTGTGCCGGTAGTATGAGAATCACCTATTATCTCCAGCTCTGTAGTGGGGGTCCCTCTCTTGTAGCGCTGTCTATATATCTTTCCCTCTCTTTTTACATTTACCTCCAGCCACTCAGACAGTGCATTTACTACAGACATACCTACACCATGCAATCCACCTGAGACTCTATAACCTTCACCCCCAAATTTACCTCCCGCATGGAGCACTGTCATAGCCACCTCTACAGCAGGTTTTTTTAGTTTTCTATGCATGCCAACAGGTATCCCTCTGCCATTATCTGCTATAGTGACAGAGCCATCTTCATTTAATATTACATATATTCTATCACAAAAACCTGCCAATGCTTCATCTATACTATTATCTACTATCTCGTATACCAGATGATGAAGACCACGGGGGCCTGTGCTACCTATATACATACTCGGTCTCTTACGTACTGCCTCTAGACCTTCTAATACTTGTATATCACTTTCATCGTATATATGCTTTAAAGTTTCATTCCCGTCTTTATTCATACTATCTCCCTCTATTCCCATTTTTTATTTAATATGTGATATATCTTCAAAAAATTTACTCCTCTTTAGGAGAGTAGTTGAAGATATTGGGGACATATATATAACTGTATTTTGTTCACATTGGCTAATTATAACACTCTTTGTTTCTTCTTTGGATATATCTACCACAAAACCCTCATCCTTCGAAACTTGCATAAATTCTTTATTTGCATCAGAAATATCTATCATTTCTGCATCTATTATAGCTATTATATCATTAATGGGCACAACAATATTGCCACCTATATGAAGAGTCATAAAGCACCTCCGATTTATAATTGCCTCCATACATTTCCATCATCTATCCTGTATATTTCACATCTCCCACCATCCGGAATGGGCATATCCTTAATATCTGTAGTAGTTATTATAGTCTGAACATCACCTATACTGCTAAGTAACATCTTCTGCCGATGTTCATCTAATTCTGACATTACATCATCGAGCAGAAGTATAGGTGCCTCTCCCGTTATCTTTTTCATAATATCTATCTCAGACAGTTTTAGAGATAGTACAACAGTCCTCTGTTGACCTTGTGAGCCATAGATTCTCGTATCTCTGTTGTTTATCATAAATATTATATCATCTCTGTGACATCCTTTTGATGTATTTCCCCTATCTATATCAAGTTCTTCCCTTTTGGCTAATATCTTTAAAAAGTTTTCAGCCGTCTTATTCACGTTCTCCTCTATAGATATAGATGGTCTGTATATTATATCAAGTTCTTCCCTTCCAAAGGTAATTGAGTCATGTATATCCTTGGATATCTCAGTCAACCCTTCTATAAACCTCCTGCGCTCCTCTGTTATATATGCCCCAGAGAAGGCCAGTTGCTCATTCCATATAGGTAAACTTTTTTTCAGGGAAGGACGCCTTTGTATCTCTTTCAATAGATTATTTCTCTGATTTAGAATTTTATTGTATTGCTGAAGCTTATAAAAATATTTTGGCTTTATTTGAGATATCTCCATATCTAGAAAACGTCGCCTCTCCGCCGGTCCATCTTTTATAAGCCTCAGATCCTCAGGAGAAAACAATACTCCATTTATATTACCCATAAGTTCACCAAGACGTTTGGCAGCAGTGCCATTTATTTTTATCATCTTTTTTTTGTTACTGCTCAAACCGATCTCTATTGTGTTTTTGCCTATACTTTTTTCTGCTACAGCTTTTATATACGCAAATTCCTCTCCAAAACGTATAACTTCCCTGTCGCGGGAGGTTCTGTGGGATCTACCTGTACAAGTATATACTATAGACTCTAATATATTGGTCTTACCTTGGGCATTCCTCCCCACCAAAACTATCATATTCGACCCAAAGGAAAGATCTAGTTTTTTATAGTTTCTGAAATTATGCAACGTCAATTCCCTAAGGTACAAGCAAAAGCACTTCCTTCCCTCTATCAAAGACTCATATGAACACGCGTACTGGCAATAGAAGATATGTATAACTCTTATCTGCCTCTAATGGACGTATTACACAAGGGTTTACATTAGTTGTAAAATCAAGACATATCTCATCGTCTTCTATTGCTCTCAATATGTCCAGGAAATATCTTCCATTAAATGCTATGTCGAGTTCATTACCTTCAAGGAGTATGGGAACTTCCTCAAAAATATTTCCTATTTCGGAGTTAGATCTTATTACCATTTTATCCTCTTTTATTGAAAACTTTATCAGGTGATTCTCTCCTTCTCTGGCTATTAAAGAAGCCCTCTCTATGCTAGATTTAAGTAGATGTGTATCCACTTTAACTCTTATTCCATATTCTTCTGGTATTATCTGTCTATAATTTAAAAAATCACCTTCTAATAGTCTACTTATTATTCGCGTATAGCCAAGATCAAACATTACATGTTTCTCACCTATTAAAATACTCAATTTTTTGTCACTATTTCCGATAATTTTACTTACTTCATCTAGTGTTTTACCAGGTATCACCACTTCAGTTCTCTGTTCATTTGGCTCTGTCTTACCCGTTCTCACTGCCAATCTATAACCATCGAGACATGCTATGGTTATATTGTCTCTATCTTGTTCAAATAGAGCTCCTGTATATATAGGTCTTGTCTCATCTACTGATACAGAGAAGATAGAACGTTGAATCATATCCTTAAATAGACCTTCTTCTATCTCTATTGGATTTTTTTCTTCAATTACTTCGAGCTCAGGAAATTCTTTAGCATCTAATCCTTGAAGATTGATAATAGAATTAAATGTCTTTATCTCTATCTTATTTCTTTCATCTACTGTTACTTCAACATCTCCATCAGGTAGTCTCCTTATTATATCACTAAAAATTTTAGCCGGGACAACAACAACACTTCCCTGTTCTATAATTTCTGCATCTATGTAGGTTTCTATACCTAATTGTAAGTCAGTTGCAACTATCTTTACAACATCCCGTTCTGTTGAAATTAATATTCCCTGTAAAATTGGAAGGGTGGTTCTTGTTGAAATAGCTCTTTGAACAATATTTATACTGTCTATTAATTTTTTCTGTGAAAATACGATTTTCACTATGAAGCACCTCCTGTAGTAGTATATATATAGTTAGTAGTAATAGTAGTAGGGGCTGTGGATTTGTGGATTCACTGGCGAAAGGTTAGCTTATCCACAAAAAAGGGTGTGGACAAGGTGTGGATAAGGCTGTAGACGACTAAGAAACTTATCCACATTTTCTATTGTTCTTTTATTTTTTTAGAAAGCCCCTCTATTGTTTTCTTCACCTGTGGATCTTCTTCTATCTCTTGACTTATTTTATCATAGGCGTGGATCACAGTTGTATGATCCCGACCTCCAAATTCATCGCCTATCTTGGGAAGAGATAGATCTGTAAGCTCTCTGCATAAAAACATAGCTATCTGCCTTGGATAGGCAATGGGTCTACTTCTCTTCCTTGATTTAAAATCTTCTATCTTTAGGTCAAAATGGTCTGCCACAATCTCTTGAATTAGTTCGCTTGTTATGGGCTTTGGTTTATTGTCAGATATTATGTCTTTTAGTGCCTCTTCTGCAACGGCAACATTTAATTTATTATTCGTAAGGGATGAATAGGCCATTATTCTAATAAGTGCTCCTTCAAGTTCTCGGATATTTGATTCTATCCTATTGGCAATAAATAAGAGCACGTCATTGCCTATCTCTATCCCTTCAATTTCAGCCTTTTTCTTTAATATAGCTACCCTTGTTTCAAGATCAGGGGGCTGTATATCGGCTATAAGACCCCATTCGAAACGAGAGCGAAGCCTGTCCTCTAATGTGGGTATCTCCTTTGGAGTTCTGTCACTTGAAATTATAATTTGTTTGTTTGCCTCATGGAGAGCATTAAATGTGTGGAAGAACTCCTCTTGCGTTCTCTCTTTTCCTGCTATAAATTGTATATCGTCTATTAAAAGTACGTCTATATTTCTGTAACGATTGCGAAACTCCTCGTTTTTATCATCTCGTATAGAGTTTATAAGTTCATTGGTAAACTTCTCTGATGTTACGTATAATACCTTAGTGTTTGAGTTTTGTGAAAGTATGTAATGCCCTATTGCGTGCATCAGGTGAGTTTTTCCAAGTCCAACCCCTCCATATATGAATAGGGGATTATATGCTTGCGCCGGCGCCTCTGCCACTGCTAGAGAAGCTGCATGTGCAAACCTATTGCTATTACCTATTACAAAGGTGTCGAACGTATATTTCGGATTTAACATGGGCGATGAATCAAAATTTTCACTTTCTTTTTTTGATTTATCTATATACCTATCTATTTCGCTCTCCATTATGAATTTAATATTATAATTTTTGGATGATACCTTTTTTATAGCATTGGCCACTAGATTGGTATATCTTGATTCTAATATTCCCTTTGTAAAGTCGTTAGGTACACAGAGAATTACCGTATTATCCTTAATTGTTAAAGGTTCTATTGTCTTGATCCACGTATTAAAACTGACATCTGTAAGTTCGGCTTTTATAAGTTTTAAAGATTCTTGCCAGAGTTCATTGAGTTTAATATCCATAAATTTACCTCCCAGTAAAATAAAAGCATTTATAGTTTTACCTAAAATAAAATATGTAAAAGTTATTAACAGAAAAAAAAAGCACTATCTACATTATCAACAGTGGATAAGTCAATGAAAGCACCCATTTATGTATATAAAAACAAAAGTTATACACAATGTTATCCACAACATGTGTATAAATATCAAAAATTCTTTCTATATTATATAGGGTGAAGTTATCAACAGCATCTATATAATATCAAATAATCTGTGGATAATCAATGGATTTAAATTGATTTTCTTGACATCAATTATGATTATCGATTATAATACAATAGTGATATGTGAAATAATAAAACTGTGGACAAAAAAGAGAGGCAGAAAACAGCTGGGATTTTTAGTCTCAACTGAATTTTTTAAAATATAAGCAGAAAAAATAGGAGGAGGGATATTATGAAACGCACTTATCAACCTAACAAAAGACGTAGAAAAAAAGTACATGGTTATAGGAAAAGGATGAGCACAAGGAGTGGAAGGGAAGTCATAAGAAGAAGGAGGAAGAAAGGCAGAAAGACCATTACTGCATAGTAGGTCTTTCTAAAGGCCTTTCTACTTTTCCTCTGTAGATTTTGGAGGTAGGTGAGTGGAAAAGTCGAATAGGCTCAGAAAAGATACTGATTTTAGAAGGGTATATAGACGAGGACGTTCCTTGTCTAACAGATATTTGGTATTGATATATAAAAAAAATGGACTTATGGATACTAGAATAGGTTTTTCAGTTTCCAAAAAATTTGGAAATGCTGTAAAGAGAAATAAGATAAAGAGGCAGCTTAAATCTATTTGTAGAGAATACTTACCGAATATAAAAACAGGTTATGATATGGTATTTGTGGTTAGAGCAGAATCGAAATGTGCAGATTATGAAAAGCTCAAATCTTCAGTATATGAATTGTTAAAAAGGGCTAAACTCTATAGAGACAAAGAAGTAGAATGATATGAAAAAGATATTTATTTGGTTGATTGAATTTTATCAAAGGGCAATTTCTCCCTATTTGCCGAGACGATGTAGGTTTTATCCTACTTGTTCTCAATATGCAAAGGAAGCAATAGATAAGTATGGCCCCCTAAAGGGCTCATATCTTGCAATTAGGAGAATTAGCAAATGCCATCCCTTTAACCCAGGAGGATATGATCCGCTACAATAAAATACGGGGGTATAGTAATAAATGAATTCACTTATTATATTTTTGGCGACTGCAGCTAGTCGTGGTGGTAATGGAATTTGGAGTGCTTTTGTAAACTTTTTGAGTAACATAATAGAAGGTATATATACTATAATTCCAAACTATGGTGTCTCCATAATAATATTTACCATAATAATGCGTTTGGTACTTCTTCCATTGGATCTTAAATCGAAAAAATCTACTATGGAGATGAACAAAGTACAAAAAGAATTACAGCCAGAACTAGAAAAGATAAATAAAAAGTATAAAAACGATCCAGAAAAGTTAAATAAAAAGACAATGCAATTATACGAAAAACACGGTGTAAATCCACTTGGGGGTTGTTTTGGCGGCTGTCTTCCTTTACTTATACAGATGCCAGTGACTTTTGCTTTATTTGGAGCGCTTAGACGAATTTCAAATTTTCATATTCAAAAACAATCAGTAGAGGCCTTTCTGTGGATAAAGAACATATGGGCTCCTGACTCTCCTTTTGTTGATATATACGGTAAAACTTTAAGCTTAGGCTCGACAGGTTGGAACGGACTTTTCATACTACCATTTCTTGCAGGAATTACATCCTTTTATCAATCGAAACTTATGAGTGCTCAACAACCAAGTGGTCAGGAAGACAATATGAAAGGTTTTAACACTATAATGCCCATTATGTTTATCTGGATAACAGCTACTAGTACAGCTTCTTTTGCTATATATTGGGTTACATCAAATTTATTTCAGATTGCCCAAATGATAATATTAAATAGGAAAAAAGATAGTGAGGGTAAAGAATTAGAGGAGAATGAAAACTCAAAAGAACTAGATAAAAAGGGACAATAGACTGTATAGTGTAAATGTTTAGAGAAAGACACTGAAAGAGGGTGCAAGTCGAGTGAAGAGTGTTAAAACTACAGGAAATACGATTGAAGAGGCCATATTATTGGCAGTTGCTCAGTTAGGTGTTTCTAGGGACAGATTGGATATAGATGTAGTAGAGGAACCGGAAAAGGGAGTATTGGGCATATTCGGTAGAAAAAAAGCAGTGGTAAATGCCAGTATAAAGCGAGATAAAGAGGATATAGCTAAGGATTTTCTAAATAATCTGTTTGAAAAAATGGGACTAGATATAGATGTAATTGTGAAGGATGATGGAGATACACTGTCCATAGAACTAATCGGTGACAATATGGGACTTGTAATTGGATATAGGGGAGAAACTCTAGATGCTATACAATACTTAACAAGTTTAGTCATAAATAAAGAAGGAGACGCATACAAGAGGGTATTAATCGATACAGAAGGATATAGGCAAAAACGGGAAGAGACATTGAGACGTCTTGCAAGACGTCTTGCAAATAAGGTTGAAAGGACTAAAAAGGACATAGTTTTAGAACCTATGAACCCGTATGAACGGAGGATAATACATTCTACTCTCCAATATAGTTCCAGCGTAAAGACATATAGTCAAGGGGAAGAACCATATAGGAGGGTTGTAATATCTTTAAGATAAAAAAAGATATAGAGTTGATAGTGATAGAATAAATCTTAGGTTTTTTGGAATATATGCTAAAAATGTTCAGAGGGAAAACAATGTCGTAAGCCCAGTAGAGATACTGGGTTTACTTTATTTTTTAAAGGTTTTGAATTTTTTTTATACTATGACATAATAGTATAGGACTTATAGTTGTTCGATACTAGCAAAGGATTTATAGTTACTTGGTACTAGCAAAGGATTATAGTTACGTGGATATTGTTAGTTTTATATAGTCAAGCTATGTTGGAGTATTTTAGGGGATCCCAAAATTTTATATGACAGTTTACTTTTTATATTTGAGAAGAATTTTAATATTAAAATTGGAAAAGTATAGAGATATAGAGAAGCACTCTATATATTATGAAGAAGGTGATAGTGTCATGATTGATGCAGATACTATAGTGGCAATTTCAACTCCTCCAGGTGAAGGTGGTATAGGTATTGTTCGTATGAGTGGGGATAATAGCATCGATATAGTAAAAAAAATATTTAAGTTAGCAAATGGGAAAAAAATAGAAGATATAGAAGATAGGCATTTCTACTATGGAAAGATAGAGAATGACTCAGGAGAATTATTAGATGAGGTGCTCATGGTATGTATGAGGGGACCGAAATCGTATACCCGTGAGGATATAGTGGAGATACATTGTCATGGTGGTATAATACCCATAAGAAAGATTTTAGAGCTTACCATATCCCAAGGTGCTAGGTTAGCAGAACCTGGAGAATTTACAAAGCGAGCATTTTTAAATGGTCGATTAGATCTTGTTCAAGCAGAGGCTGTGGCAGATCTTATACGTGCGAAATCTGACGAGGCGGCACGATCATCCCTAAGACAGATGCAAGGTTCACTATCTCAAGAATTTAGAGATATAAGGGAGAGACTTTTAAACTTAATTGCCCGTATAGAGGTGACAATAGATTATCCAGAAGAGGATATAGAAGATATAGTAAGAGAAGAGTTAGTTACTACTCTAAATGAAATTCTCCTAGATATGAAAAAACTCATTGAATCTGCCAATACTGGGAAACTTATAAGGCAGGGAATAAAGACTGTAATAGTAGGTAAACCGAATGTGGGAAAGTCATCTCTTTTAAACGCTTTGGTTAGGGAAAATAGGGCAATAGTTACTCATATACCAGGAACCACTAGGGATATAATAGAGGAGTATATAACCATAAAGGGAATACAAGTAAATATAATAGATACAGCTGGAATAAGGGAAACTGAAGATGAAGTTGAGAAGATAGGGGTAGAGCGAACCAAGGAAAGTATAGAGGAGGCGGATCTTGTAATAGCTATGTTTGATGCCTCCATTCCCTTTGAGAGAGAAGATGAAGAGATATTAAATAGAGTAAAAGGCAAGAAGGTATTGAATATAGTAAATAAGACAGATCTTCCGATATTATTTGACATTGAAAAGATAAGAGATATAGCTCCAAATAGTGATATTATAGAAATATCGCTCCTTGAAGATGAGGGAATAGAGGATATAGAAGAATATATATATGACATGGTATATTCAGGTAAAGTTACAGCAAGCGATCAGGCTATTGTGACAAATATAAGGCATGAAAGTCTTTTAAAATCTAGTTATAATCATCTCTTAGAGGCCAAGGAAGCATTAGATGATGGAGTTCCTTTAGATCTCATATCCATTGATATAAGAAGTAGTTTGAACGATATAGGTGTAATAACTGGAGAATTTGTGACAGACGATATAGTAGATAGGATTTTTTCAGAATTTTGTGTAGGAAAGTGATGTGAGGAGATGAAATTTTTAGCTGGACATCATGATATTATAGTAGTTGGTGGTGGACATGCAGGGTGTGAGGCAGGTCTAGCTGCTGCTCGTATGGGCTTTGACACAGCAGTTTTTGCCATCTCCCTTGAGTCCATCGCTATGTTGGCATGTAACCCATCTATTGGAGGGACTTCAAAGGGGCATCTTGTCAGGGAAATAGATGCATTAGGTGGAGAGATGGGTATAAATACAGATAAGACATTTATACAAGTTAGAATGCTAAATACAGCCAAAGGCCCTGCAGTTCACTCTCTGAGGGCACAGGCGGATAAAAATTTATATCATAGTTCAATGAAGCAGACTTTGGAGCGCCAGGAAAATCTATCGTTAAAACAAGGAGAAGTGGTGGAAATATTGGTTGAAGGGGGCAAGACTTCAGGGGTCCTCTTGTCTACAGGTGAGATATATACTTGCCACTGTGTAATTGTGGCGACAGGTGTGTATTTAAAGTCAAAAATATTTATAGGGGAGTTTTCCCAAAACAGTGGGCCTTCAGGACTATTTCCTGCCAATGGTTTGTCTAGATCTCTTAAAAATTTAGGCTTTAATCTTAGAAGATTTAAGACAGGTACACCGGCACGTATAAATAAAAACTCAATAGATTTTTCCAAGACAATAGAGCAACCAGGAGATGATATAATAATACCGTTTTCCTTTATGAATATGTATATAGATAGGGAGCAAGTGCCATGCTATTTGACATATACAAATGAAAAGACCCATGAGATAATAAGGGAAAATATAGATAGATCTCCTATGTACTCCGGCCAGATAGAGGGGACAGGAGCTAGATATTGTCCTTCTATTGAAGATAAAATTGTAAGATTTGCAGGAAAAGATAGGCATCAGATTTTTTTAGAACCAGAGGGACTCACCACAGATGAGGTCTATGCCCAAGGGCTATCCACGAGCCTTCCTATAGATGTGCAACTTAAGATGTATAGGACTGTTCCAGGACTTGAATCAGTACAGATAATGCGTCCAGCATATGCTATAGAGTATGATTGTATAGATCCTTTAGAATTAAAACAATCACTTGAAAGCAAGGATATAGGAGGCCTGTTTTTTGCAGGTCAGATAAATGGCAGCTCGGGCTATGAAGAGGCAGCAGGACAGGGCCTTATAGCTGGTATAAATGCTGTTCAATATATAAAAGAAGAACCACCTTTAATACTGGACAGATCCCAGGCATATATAGGAGTGTTGATAGATGATCTGACCACAAAGGGTACCAATGAACCATATAGGATGATGACATCTAGGGCAGAATATAGATTGCTGCTCAGACAGGACAATGCAGATATGAGATTGACAGAGATAGGATATGATATAGGGCTAGTCTCCCAGAGACGTTATGATTTCTATATGAAAAAGATGGAGAATGTAGAGCGCGAGATAAAACGTCTTAAAAATGTCTTTTTATCTCCTACAGATGAAGTAATAGACTATTTAGAGAAACAAGGTAGTGCTGTAATAAAAAGTGGTGTCTCATTGTATGATCTCTTGAAGCGACCTGAGGTAGACTATAATGATATAGAGAAATTAGAGGGAAAAAAGGCAGATTTAAATAGGCAAGAGAAGGAACAAGTTCAGGTGCGAATAAAATATAAAGGCTATATTGACAAGCAAATAAAGCAGGCAAGACAGTTCAAAAAGATGGAAAGTAGGCTCTTGCCAGAAGATATCTCCTATAGTCAGATACCGGGACTTAGGATAGAGGCACAGCAAAAACTAGATAAGATAAAACCTAGGTCAATAGGACAGGCATCTCGCATATCAGGGGTATCACCTGCAGATATATCTGTACTATTAGTTCATATGGAAAAGATGCGAAGGGATAGGGATACAAAATGAAAAAAGACATGTATATATTGAATAAGGGACTTGAAAGACTAGGGGCCCCTCGCTTAAATGCTAGACAAATAGATATGTTCAGTGAATATACTAAAATACTTCTCCATTACAATCAATTTATGAATCTAACTCGAATAACACAGATTGATGAAATAATTACAGAGCATTTTTTAGACTCCCTATCTATAGTAAATATGTCTATTATAGAGGATGCACAAAAACTCATGGATATAGGCACTGGGGCAGGTTTTCCAGGTATTCCTCTGAATATATATTATACAGATAAAGACATCACTCTATTAGACAGTCAAAAAAAGAAAATAGATTTTTTAGACATTGTGATAGATAGATTAGAACTTGAGTCAATAGAAACTATTCATGGTAGAGCCGAAGATATTGCACGTGATAAGGCTCATAGGGCAAACTATGATATAGTTGTATCAAGAGCGGTTGCACCTCTTCCAATTTTATTAGAATACGGGATACCCTTTTTAAAAATTGGAGGGCATTTCATTGCATATAAGGGTCCAAATATAGATAGGGAGATAGAAGATGCGAGAAATGCCATGAAGGTTCTAGGTGTAGAGATCGTTGATGTAGTGGAGAAAAATATTCTCAATTCAGAAAAAACACATATAATTCTTGTAATAAAAAAGATAGCAGAGACTGACAAGAAATATCCAAGGCGGGCAGGAAAACCCAAAAAATCACCTTTATAGGTGATTTTTTTGTATAAAAACAAAACAAAACGTAGAAAACAGGAGTAAATACGTGCATAATAGAGCAATATAGATATATTTAAAAATACCTAACTTAAAAGAAGGAATTTGATAACTCATAGCGAATAATATAAACATAAAGTATTAGTTGGATATATTAGGTTAAAAAGTTATTTGTCTACTTTAAAGATATGACTTGAGATTTGGTCATTATAAGATGATAGGAGGTGATTTTGTGATATGGTTTAAGGAAATTGGAGAGGCAACACAGCATAATAAAAATGCTCCAATGAGACATGTGGAAGAAATACCAATCGATCTTATAAAACCAAACCCCTATCAACCTAGAAAAAGTTTTTCTATGAAGTCATTGGAAGAACTTTCCCAATCAATAGCCGAATATGGTCTTATTCACCCCATTACTGTTAGAAAGATGGCATCAGAGAGTTATGAACTGATTACAGGAGAGAGGAGATTAAGGGCAACTAAGATGTTGGGAGCTAAAAGTATATCTGCAATAATAATAGAGAGCTTTGATGAGGATTCTGCAATGTTAGCTATGATAGAAAACCTACAGAGGGAAAATCTACATTTTATAGAAGAGGCAAAAGGATATGAGAGTTTAATAAAAGATCATGGATTCACACAGGAGGAGTTGGCTAGGAGGATCGGAAAGAGTCAATCCACTATCGCCAACAAAATGAGACTCTTACGGCTATCAGACAAAATAAAAGAGACAGTGATAAGACATAATCTAACAGAGCGACATGCCAGAGCTCTTTTAAGACTTCCCGATAGCGAGATGCAAAAGAGAGTATTGGATAGGATAATATTAAATGATTTAAATGTAAAGGCTACAGATGATTTAGTAAGACATTTATTAAACAAAGAGGAGACAAGAAAAAAAAGAGGGAAGAAAAAGTATATAGGTAAAAACAAAGATATACGACTATTTGTCAACACTATAAGGGAGGCTGTGGAGCTGATAAGGGAATACGGACTCAATCCCGAATATGTGCAGACGGAAGACGAAGATACTGTACAGGTAGTGATACGCATTGAAAAGACATAATAAACCCTTGCATTATTCAAAAGGGGCATAGAAAATGTTTCACGTGAAACATTTTCTATGCCCCTTTGTAGAGTTTAGGTATTGCAAAACATCTTTTAGCACTCAAGCACATATAAACACAGGAGGGTCACAAAAACACTCAATCCTAAGGAATATATAACTTAATATTCTTGTGTTAACTGGGCCTTCTTAACTTTTTTACAAGTATACTAAACAATAAAAAAACACTATATAGAAGAATTAAAAAGTTTGATCCATGGGGAATAATTATTAGTAATCTTGAAAACCTACAGCACCATCTAGAGAAATTTTCAGAGGTCTGTGTCACATATGTTTGATTTCTCTACATATATACAATCAAAAATACATGTTAGCTCTTCACATGCAGTAAAATATGCATTATAATATATAGGTATAGACGCTGTGGTATTCAAATTTTTAATACTAAACACAATATTACATAAGTTTGGATAATCTTGACGCTTATATATTGAAAAATGATATTGCTTTTATCTAGATTGCCATTTGCCAATTCTAGGGGCTAATTTATTCAGAAACTAGCTACTTTTTTGTTAAATTGATTACGAAACTTAGCTTTGTTTTACAAGAGTGTATTACCTATTTTAAAATTAATTCTATATTGAGGGGAGGGAATTATATGGCTGCAAAGATAATTGCCATTGCAAATCAAAAAGGAGGTGTGGGCAAGACCACAACAAATGTAAATTTAGGGGCATGTCTAGCTGAAGAAGGGAAGAGAATACTCACAATCGATATAGATCCACAGGGAAATACTACGAGTGGATTTGGAATAGAAAGAGAAGACGTAAGATATTCTATATATGATGTTATAATCAACAAAGTAGATATAGAGGATGCCATTGTGAAGACAGATATATCTAATTTGGACATAGTTGTATCTAGTATAGAGTTGGCCGGCGCAGAAATAGAGATGGTCTCTATGCTATCAAGAGAGACTATATTAAAAAGAGCAGTTGAACCAATAGTTGATAATTATGATTACATATTTATAGATTGTCCACCATCATTAGGTCTAATTACTTTAAATGCCTTGACAGCTGCCCACAGAGTCCTTGTTCCAATTCAATGTGAATATTATGCACTAGAAGGATTGAGTCAATTACTAAACACTATTTCCCTTGTAAAAAAACATTTAAACCCTGAACTTGATGTGGAGGGAGTAGTTCTTACAATGTTTGATGCTAGGACTAACCTATCAATTCAAGTGGTAGATGAGGTGAAAAAGTATTTTAAAGGAAAGGTATATAGGACAATAATTCCTAGAAATGTAAAGCTAGGGGAAGCTCCAAGCTATGGGCTTCCTATAATAAAATATGATCCTAAATGTGTAGGTGCAGTTGCATATACTGAGCTTGCGCAAGAATTTATTGAAAATGAGGGAAAGGAGGATAATATTGAGTAGACAAGCATTAGGTAAAGGTCTAGATGCCCTTATACCCACTCATAGTAAGGATTATGAATTAGAAACAAGAGGGGATACAACCGAAGCAAAAGAAGAGAATATATTAAACTTAAAAATAAATGACATTGATCCAAATCCTAATCAACCTAGAAAAGATTTTGATAGAGAAAAGATAGAAGAACTTGCAACCTCAATAAAAAACCATGGTATAATCCAGCCCATAATAGTGAGGGAAAAAAATGGGCGATATATGATAATAGCCGGCGAACGAAGATGGAGGGCAGCAAAGATTGCAGGTCTTATTGAAATACCTGCAATAGTTAAGGATTTTGAAGATAAACAGATGTATATGATAGCACTAGTTGAAAATCTTCAAAGAGAGGACCTAGATCCTATAGAGGAAGCAATGGGTATAAAAAAGCTCATGGAAGAATATGATTTGACGCAAGATGAAATAGCACGGGAAATAGGTAAGAGTAGATCTGCCATCGCGAATATAATGAGATTACTAAACCTTCCCAAAAAGATACAAGAACTCATTAGAAATGGAGATATAACATCTGGACATGGAAGAGCGCTACTTGCGTTAGATGACAGGGAACAGATGGAAGAGGTAGTGGGGATCGTAGTGGAGAAGAACCTTAATGTGAGGGATACGGAGAATTTAGTTAAGAAGTTAAATTCAAAAGAAAAGACAAAAACGACTAATAGACGAATAGAAAAACCAACATATATATTAGATATAGAATCTAATCTAGAAGAGTGTCTAGGCACTAAAGTGAATATAAATCCAGGCAAAAAGAAGAGTACTATACAGATAGAATATTACAATAATGATGATCTTGAAAGAATAATGAACACAATATTAAATGGATTTTAATGATGGCGTGTAATTAAAAAATGAATTACAGAGGGAAACACAAAAACTTAAAATGTTTCACGTGAAACATTTTACCTCCATTTAGACAGAGAAAATGGTCTGAATGGAGGTTTTTTTATATATATCCTCTTATAAAATTAGTAAATATATTTGTCTTATAAAAGAAACTAGCAAGCTTTGACGACTCTATGGCGTCGAGTAAAAAGTCCACTGGTGCGAATGTAAGTGCAAGAGGAAGTATGGAAAATAGGATATATAAGAAAAGAACTCCTCTAGCAAGGCCTAGACCTGCACCTGCTAGACTGTCTAACTGTTTCAATACAGGAACTCCCTTTATAGCCTTTGCTATTCCGATAACAATGGAAAAGATCAATCTTACTATAAAAAAGACTATCAAAAAACTTAAGAGGTTTATTATGACATTGGCTATTGTATAGTCAATATATTCTCCTAAAGTTTTTAACCCTGTCAGAGAACGATTCGTCAGATTGGACAAAATAATCTTGTCAAAAGGAGGAGGTATCTGTGCATTTGTAACAATACCTTCTGCCTGTCCATTATTTAAAGTCAAGATACCAAGATTCTTTTGCTCAAAGTTCACAACTTTCGAAGAGACATTAGTATAATATACGAGTTTTTCGAAAAGATCGGTAGTTGTTATAAGTCTTTTAGAGACAACTGGATAAAATAAAAAACTCAATATCCAAGAAGCAAAGTATGCTATTATCTTTAAAAAAGAGACTAAAAAGCCATTATATATACCAATAAAAACACTTATAGCCAGTATAATCAATATGGACATGTCTAGAAAATTCATTTGTGTTCATTCCCTTCTTTTTGAGAAGATACAGAAAGTATTTTTATATTACCCTCTGTCTCGATGTAGATATTGTCGGAAGCGTAAGGAGTCCAATAGATATCATCTATATCTGTATCCATCTCATATTTCTTATCTATATCTCCCCTAGAATTCAACTTAACAATTGTCTTTTTATCAAGTATACCTATATAGCCGGTATTGTACTTTTTTAAATGGTGTAGCCCTCTAGGCAGGGCAACAAATTTATAATCCCCATTATTGGTGACTATGATAGTGTTGTTCTTATTTTCAATATAGACATTATTAAAATATAGAGCTAATTCATCTTTAAGAGTCAAAAGTTCGTTGTCATAACTGTGGGGTATTTTTATTTCCCAATTTAATTTCCCAGCTAAGTCATAGCATCGGATTTTATGTAGGCCCACTACCACGAAAAAAGATTCATATCTGTATATATTGTAGAAAATATCGTCATCTATAGATAATACGCCGTAGAGCTCATTTATATTCGAAAAGTGAAGTATTTGAGTAGAGGGGAAGGGATTATTTGCATTTAATGCAATAATTGATAAGGCTTTCATATTGGAACAATAGTCACCATCTATGAAAGCTAAATCCTCTAACCCATCTATTTTGTAGAGTCCATTGTTCGATTTTTGCATTATATAGGGCTCTAGGGAATCATCCCCAGACTTAGATATTATTAACAGAGAATCATCAAATTCATATATAGCCCAAGCTTTGTTCTGAGGCGCCTCTAAGACAAATTCAAAAGGAGTTTTAGAAGTATTGTAAAGGTACTTATCGTTTATGATCATGTAGTTATCAGTTGAATCATTTATGATAATTGCTTCATTATCTACGATTTTTGTTTCTTCATTTTCCCGGGCTACTTCTATAGGGATTTCTTCTTTAGAAAACTCTGTATTCTCATTCTCATCGTTTAGAGGTGGTGTTATGGGCTTACCTTCGTAGTCATAGAACCTTGAGCTTTCCTTATCAGTTATCACAAAGCCAGAGCTAAAAAAGTGTATCTCTTCTCCTTCGTTGCATGGAATAGGGGGAGTTTCTATTGGTTCAACGACTTTTTCTATATTGGGCATATATTGATTTAGATAAAAGTAACCTAAAAACGCTAAGACTAACAAAAAAACAAGTATGATTTTTTTCGCCATTTAGTACCTCCATACCTCCCTGATAATTCTATAATTACTTAAGAATTTTGAAACTAATGTTTTAAAGGATAAAATATAATCTCATAATATACGATAATATGACAAAATGTTTCAATATAATAATTCGTCAGAAGAATTATTAATCCTTCTTATAGTCCCCATAAAGGGCAAAGTGACCTTTCACTTTAAGAAGGGTACAACTATGTACGTATAAATAGATTTAAGCTGGATATAAATATATTATAGCATCTTTGGGAAAACATGCATATATAAAGTTTTGATTCGCAATATAATATATAGAAAAGTATAAACTTCGTTTGTTTTCTATGGTGTCTGCTAGATACATTTTCTGCAATACGGGAGCGAAATTTAGGAATATTGCAAATTGCAATTTTATGAGCAAGGAGGCTTGGCTATGGAGGCAATAGGGAACAAAGTTGTTATAGATATAAAAAAACCCTATGCCCTTTCGAAGTTTAGTGAAGGATTTATATCCATACTGAGTAACGTATATACGAAGGAATACGGAAAGATTATAGTATTGTGTATAGGTAGTGATCGTTCTACAGGGGACTGTCTTGGGCCTTTGGTTGGATATAAATTACGACTTATAAAATACAAAGAGATATGTATATACGGAACTCTAGATGAACCGGTGCATGCTAAAAACCTACAAGAAGTGATAGATCATATATATGGTGAGTATGAGAGTCCTTTTATAATCGGGATAGATGCCAGCTTGGGAGAAGCAAAGAATATTGGTTGTATATCAATTGGTATGGGACCATTAAAACCAGGAGCAGGTCTCTACAAGAATCTTCCACTCATTGGACATATGCATATAACAGGTACGGTAAATATAGGTGGCTTTTTAGAGTTTTTGATACTGCAAAACACAAGGTTAGGATTAGTAATGAAGATGGCAGATATAATAAGTAATGGAATACATTATGGTCTATGGAAAGTAGTGCTAGATAGTAGAATGGATGGCGTGTAGAGTTTTTACTATGAAAGGATAGAAATTTAAAAGATTCATATAGGATATTATCCTCTTTCAAAAGAGGATAATATCCATTTTTATTTATCTGACGGCTCTTTTAATGACTTCCTGCTCTTCTTCGGTAAGGGGGTAGTTAGATTCTCCGTTTATTATAGGTTTAGCGTATGTAGTAGAAGCATTTCTCCCAAAGAGACCTGTGAGAACTACACCGTTATTTTTATTATCTAGTAAAGCGATGGAATAGCTTTGATTGCTACCCACATTATCAAAAGCATTGTATCTAATAATCTCTATTTTTTGTATACAATTTTCGATTTGATGCGATAGTTGATTGTGTTTGATCTCCATATCTTTCACATTGGTTAGAATTTTTTGAACATTATCCATATGGAAGTTCAAAGTGGACTCAAGATCTTTATTATCCACCCCATGCATGAGTTTGTTATATCGTCTTAGAATTTTTTTAGTTTTAACACTATTTATGAGTACGATTATGATACTCAATATACTTAAAAAGGCAGCACAGGCGAGTACTTCTAGGTGATATAGCTCCAAGAGCTTAACTAAATTTTCCATTTAGATCCTCCCATCTTTAGTCTATGGCACTCTATATATTATAATATAAAAAGGTAACATATCAAATAGAATAAGAGTTTTTTTCATATATATTGTAAAATATCTTGGTATTTTGGAGGAAAGAAAGGTTTATTTTTATTAAGAATTTTAAAAAGTGAAAACCTACAGCACTATCCAGAGAAATTTTCAGAGGTCTGTGTCACATATGTT